>JAGXNZ010000110.1 GCA_019894655.1 Promethearchaeota archaeon
CATCCACCCTAGCTCAAAAATTTATTCACCGTGTACCATAGGTGAAAATGTTGTAATTCGAGGTAATAGTACAATTGGTCCAAATGTAATAATTGGGGATAATGTATTTATTGATAGCAATGTTGAACTTAGAGATAGTGTAATCTATAACGAATCGTATATATCAAGCAATGTTAAGATCGAAAAGGCTATTATCGCCGATAATTGCCACATTCAAAAAAATGTTATAATAAAGGGAAATAATGAGAACCTCGTAATCTTAGCCTCATATGTGGAAGTGTTAAAAAATCTCGAAATTTTAGCGCCTGAAACAATTTCTTTAACGGTTTGTCACCACGAGGTTTTAAAGGAAAGTATGAAATAAGTTATGAATGAGCTTCCAACACCAGAGAGCATTTACTCTAAATATGTTGATAAAAAGATAGGAACGAAACACGCTCTAAAGTTATTTGAATCCATTATTAGCAAGAGTGACGATGAGGAAATCAGAGTCGTTACGTTAGATTTCATCGGTAAATTAACAATTGATGAGGAATTAGGCTTCAACATTATTGAAAATTGCTTAATTTCTGACGAATCACCTATTGTTAAATTCGGAGCTGCGAAAACTTTAATTCACGCCTTCCCAAAACGGGAATTAAAACCATTACTATGGGCAATACAAAATGAAAATTCAATATACTTTCTTAAAAATTTAATCGACTTATTAGAAACTGGAGATTACCCTCAGTTTGAACAAATTCTGAAAAGAATTTATAAAAAAATAACAGCTAAATACAATTTAAATTCACTTGACTCGAAATTAATCTTAGATATTGAATATCTTGATTTTTTGAAATTTCGAGTCGATTTTAATAATTTTCTCGAGAAATTTGAATTATCTGAAACAGATAAACAAACTCTGCTTAAAGAAAATACTTATATCGGGAATAAAGGTTTGGGTCGAGTTAAAAAAGCTGAGAGAGGTTTTATAATAAGTTTAATTCTCTCTGATATTAATGAAATACCTTCGTCAATATGTAACTTAAGAAATTTGCAGGAATTGGAAATCTCCGATTGCAGAATAGAAAAATATCCTGAAAAATGTCCAAATCTCTTGTCGCTAAAACGCATTGTATTTAAAAATAATACTATAGATAAAGTTCCTAGCTGGATTAGATACAAAAGTTAAAAAACCTTAAATTTATGTATTCTCAGAATAATTTGAAAGAAAATTCATAAAATCCTAAGGAGCATATAAAATGGAAGAATTGAAGGACAAAGGATTAAAAATATATAACGCAATTTTTCAAGGAGAAAAATCTGTCGAAATTGACGAGATTCTATACCCAATAAAGAAATTTTCAAGCGGAATTAATTATGTTGATTTATTTGGGTATCGTTTTATAGAACAAAATTACAGAAAAAAATCAGAATGGGGGAAGAAAGCTCGAGAAGGACACAAAATCATGTGGGTAATTAAAGGAAGAAGATACATTTCCCAAATACTAGATGGAGAATATTCTGAATTAAAGAAAAAACCAGCTTAAAAATATTTCATTTTTGAAAAGATTCTTCTAATCTAGATTATTCCCTTATCAATTTATCGGCAACTAGCTCTAAATAAGATAATCTAACGGATTCTTGCTTTTTAATCCCGAAATTCTCTAAAAATTGAAAAAGTATCTCCCTTTTTTTATCTGCTTCATCATACGATTCTGCTATTAATTCTACTTCCATGAAATGTTGGTCTAAAATAGGAATATAATCTATTAAAGCTTCTATGCTTGTGCCCTTAAATTTGAAACCGTATAATTCTCTTTCTTTAATGATGGTAAATACTTCTCGAAATCCTAATAATTTAAAGATTTTATTCATTTCTTCAACTTCATCAATTTTAACTTCGATCTCTTCTCTTGTTTTGGTTGTGATATCAATTTTTTTGCCTTTATAAGTTATAAAATAGTTGCTTTTTTGCGTCATGCCTTTTTCATGTCTATTATATTCAATAGACTTTCTTAATCTTAAAGCTTCATCAGTTTGTTTAAAATCCCTTAAACCAATTGGCATGTTAAAGTAAATATCTTCATGATGTAAAGAAAGTTTGTATAATCCATTAAAATCTTCAAACTTTTTCCGTATAAGGTTTGGATCAGAGATTTTGACCTTAATCTCAACTTCGATCATATTACTACTCTTTTTTCTATTAGTAACAAATATATTAAATTAATTTTTATTAAGTAATAATAGTTTCACTTAGAGTTGATTTTTTATATCTCTGAATACTAAATCTATTCACAAACTCGCAGAAAAATATGGATATCTACCTTATATGATTGAAAGGTATTTTCAATTTTTAGGTGAGGATCAAACAAAACTATTATTAGAGGCAAATGAAAAGCCATTAACACCCTCAATAAGAGTTAACACGCTTAAAATAGACAAGGATTCTTTAAAAAGTAGACTGGAAAGCAAAGGATTTAAGTTAGAACCAATCGATTGGATACCGTATGGATTCAAAATACAAAAATCTCTTTTAAATTTAGGATCGACTCACGAATATCTTCAAGGATTTTACTATTTACAAAGTATAGCTACGATGACACCTGCTTTAATTCTTAATCCTAACCCAAATGAACTTGTGATTGACATGTGTGCTGCTCCAGGTGGAAAAGCAACACATTTGGCTCAAATTATGAACAACAAGGGCAATTTAATCTTAATTGAGAGAAATAAAAAAAGAATTCCCGCTCTTGAGATTAATCTCCTAAGAATGGGGGTTATAAATTCAATTGTTGTAAATGATGATGCTGCAAATTTACCAAAAATGGATATCAAAGCAGATAAAATTTTATTAGACGCACCTTGCACTGGTGAAGGACTAATCAGACAAGATCCTTCCCGGAAAAGAAGTAAACAAATGAAAGATATTAATAAAATGAGCACTATTCAAAGGCGATTACTCAAATCTGGTTTAATTTCTTTAAAGACCGGTGGTGCATTATTGTATAGCACATGTTCTATTGCTCCTGAAGAAAACGAAATTGTAATAAATGACATCCTTAACTCGTTGTCTGACTATAAAATTAGTGAACTTCCACATCACTACGGTGAAAATGGGTTTACGGAAGTGTACGGGAAATCACTTAGGGAAGATTTAAAATATTCACAGAGGCTTTATCCACATCTTCATGATACAATTGGTTTTTATCTCTGTTTAATAAAAAAGTTAGAATGATTATCTTAAATAGTAAATCATTGTCTTTTTCGTAAATATCGTCCTTTATCATTAATATTAATAGCAAAAACATCCTTAGGTTTAAGACTTGAAATTGTATCATTATTGACTCGCGAGATACCTAATCCTGTGATCTCATTAGATTCATTGAAGAGTAATAAGAAATCTTTTTCTTCTAAGTTACTAGGGCTTTTTCTGACCATCCTCTTTAGGATGTTATTTCCATAAAGAACTGATTTCTCACCACTTTCATTAAGATTTAGTTGCTTAAAATTAGTAAAGATGCCATTTTTATATATATATTCCACACCTTCTATGCTAAAATAGAAAAATCCCTTTTTAATGAAACCAAAAAATAATCCCGCAGCGTAAATTCGATTTTTAATATTATTATCATCAAAAAATCTCTGTTGATCATCCGTAATTAAGTAGATTGAAGGATAATCTTTTTCAGTTGTAATTTTATTAATTAAAATATAGAGCAGTTCCTTTAAGTTGTCGAAAATCGGTAATAATTCAGTAGAAATAGTAATAATTGAGTTGACAATTATTTTTGTTTCGACAATGCTGATCCTTCTAAAAATCCTCGTTTCATTCATAATTCGTTAAAATAAAAAGAAATAAGTAGTTTTATAATTATTAATCAATAAAGTTATTAA
>JAGXNZ010000111.1 GCA_019894655.1 Promethearchaeota archaeon
ATTTCCCAATCACGATTCTATCTGGTTTTAATGTATCTTCGATCGAACGACCTTCAGCTAGAAATTCTGGTTGCATACATAAGCCAAAATCTTTTCCAGGAATTTTACCGGACACTTCAGTAATGATTTTACCCACTAAATTTCTAGAAGTTCCAGGTACTACCGTAGATCTGACTACAACTAGATGATATTTATCCTTTTGCTTTAGAGCCTCTCCAATTTCTCTAGCTGTACTCTCGATGTAGCCTAAGTTAATACTTTTATCTTCTCGCATTGGCGTTCCTTGAGTAATCATTGAAATATCTGTTTCGAGAACGGCTTTAACGGGATCAAGTAAACATTCTAATAACTCCGGTTTCGTCGCCTTAATGTTGTCCATCATTTCTTGTAAGTCTGCTTCGTAAAAAGGTGCTTTTCCATCGTTAATCATTTTAGCTTTTTTCAAGTTATGAGTAGAGGCTAACACTTTTATACCCTTATCGGCAAAACAGGCAGCTGAACAGAGCCCTATGAAGCCTGTTCCGAGGATTGAAACACTATGTTTATACAATTTTTATTCCACTTCTGTAATTTTATTCTTTAAAGTATCAGTTTTGTATAGAGTTAAAACTTTTTGCAATTCTACAAATAAATTTATAATATAATGAAACTAGTATTAAATTTATGGTCTCTTCCAATGAAAGTTGCAAGGATGGGAATTCTTTGGGTAGAATTCTAAATTTGAAAATCAAGTATGAATAGAAAAGGTAAAATGATAAAATGAAAGATATTAGAAAAAAATTGAAAATTCCAGAGAACGCATTAAAAACAATAAACGATTTTCTTCTTGATGAAAAGAATCCATTAATAAATGATCTTCTAACTATCGTAGATAAATATGGCGGAGTAGAAGAGATTAATAAGAAAGCAGAGGAAGCGAGCAAAGTAGGGAACTTATTAGCACAATTAGAAAAGAAGAATTCAGAATATATTAAGAATCTCGAATGGTTGATTTCCCAGCGGGAAAAACAGGCATTTATTAGCGTAGGAGATTATAGAAAAAAGATCTTAGGCGATAAAGTATCTGATATGACCTTCAACGAGGATTTTGCTGTCACATTGGAACTCTCGGCGTGCCAATATTTTCCTTTTTTTATCGATATCGCTAAGGATGCCATTGAGAATCAGAAACTAGTCCCTGGAAGGATTATCCGCGTAAGAAATATGAAAGAACAAGAAGAAGATGGGGATTTATTAGCGATGGCTGCCGCGATGCAAATTATTGGCTCAACATGGGTAGAAACTCTTGACACAAAAGGTACCGCACCAGGTCCGGATGGAATGCCGGTGAATGTGCATCTTGGAGGACCTGATACCATTACTGGATACTTTGGAGGTGTGGGCCAACCAAATGAGTACGCCTTAAAATGGATCGACGAATTCCTTTATTATTATACAAATTACGGTATCAAGCAAGTTTTAAATTTGAATCCTGGAACAGTTTTACTTGGATATTTAATCTATAAAATGGGAATTAATAATGAGTTTAAAATTTCAGTCTTTATGGGAAACGATAATCCCTATTCAAGCCTTTGGACATTATTGACTGCAAAATTATTTGCTCGGGAAGACGGAACTAGTCCATTAATCGGTTACAATTTGTCGAATGCTGTTAACAACCAAACACTTGAATTATCTGCTTACATAAGAAAACCTTTTGGTTTCGAAGATGTTGTAAGGTTAGAGCATCACATTACTGAGTGCTACAAATCGATAGTAAGGCAGCCGTACGACAGAAGAGATGAGTTACTTGAACTAGCACCTAAAGTAAAGAATATTAGTGCCAAACATGAAGGTGGAAATGTAGAGGTTGATGAAAATAGAGAACATCCGACAGATATTCTTGAGTACTTCGCTGCTAAAAAGGATCTAATAGAAGCAGGACTTTGGGACGCTTTACGAATTAATCATTTAGATCGAAATGATGCGGTTAATTCAACAGCTAAAGCTCTCACTGAGAACGGAATAGCGTTTATAGCCGCTAAAAATTTACATCACTAGTGACAAATAAGGAGGTTAAATTAAAATGGGAAAATTTGATTTTAGGCCAACTGGAGTTATGCCTGCTTTGGTAACTCCTTTTAACAAGGATGATGAGACAATAAACGAAGAAAATCTCAGAAATTTAGTAAATCATCTCATAGAACAAGGAGTTACGGGACTTGTTCCCGTAGGAACGACTGGAGAATTCGTAAACATGACGTTCGAAGAACGATTGAGAGTCATTGAAATTGTTGTAGACGAAACGAACGGAAGAGTTCCTGTAATTGCGGGAACAGGGGAGACTGGTACAAAACTGGTAATAGACGCTACCAAAGCTGCAACGGATATTGGGGCTGATGCTGCTATAATAGTTACACCATATTATTTAAAACCAAAAGCAAAGGGATTATACGACCACTATTTTACGATTGCTGAGAAAACAGACATTCCTATTGTGCTATATAATATTCCCGCTTGTACTGGTGTGGAATTGCCTTGGACAGTAGTAGAAGATCTAGTCGATATCGAAAATTTTATCGCAATAAAAGATTCTAGTGGTGATTACAAGTATTTCTCTGCGTTACTTGAAAAAGTAAGCGATAAAATCTCTGTTTTGATTGGGTGGGACGAGAATGTGTTAGGCGCTTTAGCAGGTGGAGCAGCAGGTTGTATACTTGGTTCCGCTAATGTAATTCCTAAGATTTGGCTTGAAATTTACGATCACGTGAAAAACAATCGGTTACAAGAAGCTCAAATGCTACAAAAGAAAGTTCAAAAACTAGCTCGTATGTTAATTAATTCTGGTGCTTTAGGAGCTAAAGAGTGCTTAAATATGATGGGAGTTCCAGTAGGCACGACAAGGCGACCTATCATTTTAGGAGATGCTCTTTCGTACGAGCTTCAAGACGAATTTCGAGTTGAGTTAGAAAAATTGGGGTTAATAGAAAAGAAAGAGATAATATTCGAAATTGGTGAGAAAGAATTAACAAGTCGCTTTTACGCAGTGGGTGTAACACCTCAGAAGATATCAGATTTTAGCTTAAAAGTTGGAGAATCGCTTGTTGGAAATAGAGTAGAATTAGCTCACATTGACTTATTAATAGGCAATAAAGAAGGACCTGTAGGTGATGCTTACGCTCGAGCTTTAACTCACCCAGCTAAAGGTCGCGAAGGATTACAGGTTATTCTTGAACCAAATATGCAAGTTAAACCCGCAACAATAATGATCCCTACGGTTAAAGTTACTTCTCTACGACACGCGAGCTTAACTTATGGTCCGGCTCAAGCGGCAGTCGCGAAAGCTGTCATGAAGTGTGTAGAAGATGGAATCCTTCCTAAAGAAGCCGCAGAAGATCTCTTAA
>JAGXNZ010000112.1 GCA_019894655.1 Promethearchaeota archaeon
GATATTTCCCTCCTCTGCTGGAATGGTTAAAGAGAAAACCAAGGGTTCTGAGAGCGGTGTAGCAACAGGAACGTTCTACGCCTTAATTGTAGCAGGTGTGGCTATTGGAGGTCCTGTCTCTGGTTTTGCATTGCAAATGTATAACGCCCAATTTACTTTGGCATTAGGAATAATCGTTCCCTTAATCGTGGCTATCGTTCTCGTAGTGCTATTAAAATATCTTAAAAAGGATTAATTTTATCATCATTTTTCTACAAATCATTTTATTCGAACTTAAATTGAAAGTAATGGTTTCTAAATCTTTTTTTTCCATTTTATTATTCTTTTAGATGCAAAAATATGTCAATCTGAACTATTCAATAATCGATGCTCTTAAGATTTATTATCAATAAGCTTAAGTTACTGAAAATTATATAAAAGAAAAAGAATTTTAAGAATTCATAAAATTAAAATTTAAAAAAAAAAAGAATTAAAATGTCTAGGAAAAAAATATTTTACGTTTTATCCGTTTTTTTGCTTCTCGGTATTACGATGAGCGGTCTAAACGTGAAAGCGCATGCCCCTATAAATATAGATCTGGAATACGATGTAGGTGCACAACATCTTAGCATTAGACTTACCCACGGAGTTACGGATCCTGTGTATCATCGTATATACGAGATAGATGTGTGGGTTAATCACACACAAATATGGGAAGATCATGAACATCACCTACATTACGATGATCAGGATAATTATGCTGTTGCTATACTTCCTACAGGACCGCCTACTTATACATTCAACAATACAAACCATCCAGATTTTGATGAACAACCTACTGATGTGACTCCCATCACAAAATCACACACACTACCTATTTATATCCTTCCCTTTCCCGCCGAACTTACCGGAGAACGGTTAGACGAACCGATAGACCAAAATACCGGAGAACCGGTAGGATTTATAGAAGAAGGTCGGACTAATATTACTGTATCTGTTAAATGTTCACTCGGAGGCGTCCTAACAGAGCATTATTACGTTGGGCTACCTTACTATAACCCACATCTAACCTTCGCTGAAGCAGCGATGCCTGCAACTGTCTCGACTATCATAGTAATTGCTTTACTTTATAGCTTACCTAAGTTAGGTCAAAAAAAATTACCAAAAATACCAGAAGGTAAGAAAAAGCAGTAAACAAATTAAACATTTTTTTTAACTATTTTCTTTTATACTTATCTATTAATATAATTTTAGCCAAAATTGGATTGTATGAAATCGTTAATTAAATTTTGATTACAACTATAATCACATAAAATTACGTCATTAGGAAGAGGATTTTTAGTTTATTCGATAATGTTATTGTGTTCGTTTACCGACTGAAACTAAATATTTCTTGGTTTCAGGAACAATAAAAAGAAATCGGCGGGCGTGATTTTTAATAGAATCATGTTAATCCTCATTTTGTATATTAAATAATTAATAGTAATATTAGATTCATTATATTTGATCTCAAACTATAAATTCTCCTGCGATCTTTATTAAACTCGAAATAATTAAGCGATTAATAGGGATAAATTGAATATAATTCTTTCAATTATCATTGATGTATTGCTACAAAACCAAGCATTTCAATAAAATCCAGCTGTAAAATATCATCTATTCATAAGTAAAAATTTCTACTTATTATTTATTACAAAGAAAAAGAAAGAAAATAAAAAAAAAAAGAGAAAAAAAAGTTAAACACTCCAATTACTTGTGGAATGCTACATTATTAATAATATCTTTTGCATTATCTACTTTTAGTTAGTTGTTATCAGTGCTGATGATGGTCGAATACGACTGTAAATCAAAGCAGTTGACATCATTGAAGTCCCAATGATTGCTGTAATTGCACCACCAAGGAATTGAAAATCAACAACTTGCCAAACATTAACTCCGTCTACTACATGAGCTTCAGCCATGAAAGTTGTCCCGAGGAATGAAGTTGCTGCTAACCAGAAGAAAAACAAGGACATCAAAATTAATTGTTTTACATATTGTCCAGCTACACTACGTTCTTCGATAAACTTCTTGACTGCTACATTTAACTTTGGCACAAAATTCATTGCAAGAAGTACAACAATCATTAATGCATTTCCTATTGTTCGTCCCCAATTAGGTGAACCAAAGTCAAAAGCTTCAGTGAATCCAGCAGTATCTGAAATAAGTGCGGGGAGAAGTCCAGTAATGAATCCTACGGCTGCGACAATAATAGCAATTAAAAAGAAACGCTTCCATGCCATTTTTGTAAAATACGCGTAAATCAAAAAGCCATAAGCAAATGCTACAATCCAGGTTATTATATTCGATGGTTGATAAACCCAAGCAAAAGTTTCTGCATGTGCAAACATATCCCAATAGCTCATCATTGGATTTACGGGAATATCCCATACTACACACATAGCACCATAAGCACTTAAGAGTTGAGTACTCGCCGTAACCGCAAAAAGAGCTAATATCATAATATTAAATATCAGTTCAGATCTTTTTATTCGCGTTTTAAACACCACATTTTTTTTTACATTTTTTTTTTAATAAATTTTTTTAAACCAATAGAAAAAAACTATTAATTATATATTAGGATGTCAACTACTATTTAAAGATTTATTCTTATTTTGAATTATAATTCATTAGCTCTTTCAATCACAAACTTTTATATAGAACCACCTTTCTAATATTAACTATTATTTAAAAAATATATCAAAAATAACTTTTTTAAATAAAAAAAAAATTAAATAAAAAAAAAATAAGTGATGAAATAATATGGTGTTATTACAGACTGTTTGGGAATTCAGTTATTATTTTGGTAGTGGAAACGCAGCAAAAATTGTATTGTGGATTTCAGCGATTATAGGAATAATTTTCGCACTATTTCTGTTGGCTTCTTATCTCAACACTAGGAAACCTGAGCATTTTTATTGGGGTATTTCTTTCGCTTTGTTGTGGATAAATACTCACATAGCTATACCAGGTGGAACTTACGCGTATTTTCTAGAGCCTGTACCGGCAACTCTTTTTGCATTAATGGTAGGACTGTTTGCCGTGGGTCTATTTAAAAATGTGAAACCTGAAAAGAATAAAATGGGAAATTACCTATTATACTATGTCGTTATTATGTCCCTCGTAATAGGTTTCTTTAAAGGTGGTACTGTAGTTATAGTACTAGGCACTCCCGCATTCCTTGTACCGATTTTAGTAATGGCTTTACACATTCCAAGCGCAATTTTAATAATTTGGCTTCCATTACAAACGAGAGAAGAAAACGGAAAATCAGCACTTGCAATGACAATAGCAGGTGCTCTAATGAGTCTCGTCGGAATCCTTTTAGCTCTTGCAACGCTTTTCACTGTGGCTGACTTCTATCTTGAAATAGTTTTTAACGCTTTTCCATTCGTTTACCTGTTAGCTAATCTAGCATTTGCTTGGGGAACATTTGTTCCTAAAAGATGGAGCTTTGCAATTGCGGGTATTGAATTAGAGGACTAAGTTATTTAAATCAAAAAATATTTTTGCAATAAATTTTTTTTTCTTTTATTTTATTTATTGATGACCTCTAATACTTTTCTTTTTGAAATACAATTTGTTTTTTCCTAAATATCAGTTTAAACTAAAAAACATATTCATACCAAATGTATATTAACCTAAACGCGTTAAATGAGCAAAAAATTCTATATAATCCTAATTATTCAATTTTTTAAATTTATGTCCATTAGAATAGTTATTCTCAATTCTGTATGGTTTATCGCAAAACTTGAGCAAAAGATATATTAATCAATATGTATTTAGTTAGTAAAAATATTTTTTTTAATTTATATTACAAATTAAGGTGTTAAAAATAGAAATAAAAACAGAAACAATCCCAATGGACACTGGTCTGGAAACATCAATGGAAACGCAGGAAATGAAAGTTGAACCAGAAACGCATTTTAAAAAGATACATTATATCTTGTTCATATTCGTATTTATTCAAGTACTGTTTTATATGACTTTCTCTGAACCTTTAACTGTGCTTATTGGTGGAGAGCCGATCTGGCCTTGGATGCTTAATGATGATGTGATATCGAGGACAGC
>JAGXNZ010000113.1 GCA_019894655.1 Promethearchaeota archaeon
ATGAATTATTATGTCCCCGAAAGAAATCACAAAAGTCGATATAACAAATGAAGTATTCAGAGAACCATTTGAAGTGATTAAACAAATATCCTCAAATTTAGATGAGTTGAGATATACTAAAGTAATTCAAACTTTTGTGATGGAGGATCGAAGGTTGAACCTCTCGTTAGAAAACGAGGGATCCAGTTATTTCAAGGGTAAAGTAGTTTGGATTGGGAATCGTAAAGATGATAGTGAGGGAACTATCTTTTGTGTTGATACTCGAGACGAATTGAAACAAATTAATCCTACAGCTGAAAACACAGAGAGTGTTGTGCTCGATATAAAAAAAGAAGTAATACGGATTTCTACAGCATCAAAAACTAAGTGTGCAGTGTGTGGAAAGAAAATCGAGATATTTGACGAAGTGGCTGGTTGTCCAATTTGTGAAGCGAAAGCCCATAAGGATCACATAACCGATTGGGTTAGAATGAAGCACGCTTGCCCCGTATGTAAGAAATCGCTAAATGTTTCAAGCTCGGGTGTTATTTTTATTGATTAACTTTTGAAAATGTTTCTTAGTTCTTCAATTTTTATTGATCCGTCGTGTAACGCTGTACCAATCAGAACCCCTGAGAAGTTATTAGTCTTATATTCCTTAATATCTTGGATGTCTTTTATTCCACCTCCAACAAGTATTTTGCCGTTAAATACCTCTCTTATCTTTAAATAAAGCGCAGGAATTCCTCCCAACTTCTGTCCTACTTTAAAGAGATCAAGTAAAATTATATTAACTACGCCTAAATTTTCAATTTTACTAACTATTTCAAGTAAATCTTGATTTCTAATTTCCTTTATATTGGTTTGAATTAGTTCCTTGTACATATCGATACTTACTACAATCTTATTAGCATCGAATAGTTTTAAACACTCAGTAATAGTTTTCAGGTTTCTTAAGGTTTCTAATCCTAAAATCAACGATTTTAGATTAAAGATAAAATATTTTTCTGCATTCTTTTTCGTTTTTATTCCGGGATCAATCATGATCTCAACCCCCGGAATATCGAGTATTTTTGAAAGGATTGTGATATTTGGCTTTCTTTGAAGTATAGCATCCAAATCGGCAATGTAAAATTCGTTGAATAAATACTCATTTTTTAGTTTTAATACAATTCTTATTGGGTTGCTGTCATTAATTAAAACTGATTTCAATGGTTTATATTTTTCTCTTTCCCCTCTAATTGCGTGCACAGCCTGAGAATTTAATATATCAATAACGGGAATAATCCTAAATTTATTCATAATCACGACAAAAATATGGCATTTGATTTAAATTATCAATAACAAATTACCAATATGATATACTCTTTTTTTTTAAAAATAATGATTAATTAAGTATTAAATAATTTCATTTTTAAAGTATAGAATCTAATTTTATCTTTGAATATGGTAAACTAAACAAAATAGTGAGAGAAATGAAAACTGAAGTGTATATTAATAAAATTATTGAAGATACTGGACTTTCTAAAAAGGAAATACAAAGTTTAGTAGAAGAAAAAAAAGAAGAATTAAAAGGCTTAATTTCTGACGAAGGGGCATTGTTTGTAATAGCTAAGGAACTAGGAGTAGAAGTTTCGGGCGAAAATCGAGAACTTTTGAATGACATCGAATTAAACATTTCTGATATTACAATAAATATGAAAAATATTGTAATAATTGGTAGAATTAAGGATATTCTTAATCTCAATAGTTTTAATAAAAGTAATGGCGAAGTCGGATATGTCGGAGCTTTCAAATTACATGATAATACTGGAGATATTCGAATTGTATTATGGGACGACCAAGTAAATGTTTTTAAAGATGAACGATTTGAAAAAAATGAAATCGTTAAAATTTTAAATGGAAATGCAAAACAAGGAAGACATGGGGGAATTGAAATACATGTGGGAAGATATAGTAAAGTAATTTTAGCTCCAGAGGATGTTGATTATAAGAAATACCCCAAAATAAAGGAAACCTCTACATTAATAAATGAAATTAACGAAAAATTAGAATCTCTGTCAATAGAAGGGAAAGTAATGAATCGTTTCCCGGTTCGCGATTTCACTCGGAAGGACGGTCAAAATGGAAAGGTAAGCTCGTTAATGGTTCGGGATTCATCAGGGAGAATTAGAATAAGTTTTTGGAACGATGATATCGATAAAATAGAAAACATAGAAATAGGTGATTTCATTTCTCTCAGCAACTTAAACCCTAGAAAAAGTAATTTTACTGAAAGTCAAATAGATTTACACGCATCCTCCTGGACACAAATTACGAAAAAAGACAAAGAAGTTAAATTTGATTCGCAAGTCATTGATACTATCGATACACTTCAAAACCAGAAAGGTTACATCTCTTTTCAAGGGATAATTTCAGCAATAGATGATTTAAAGAAAATTACTTTAAAATCTGGTGAAGAAATTTCACTATTAGGGTTCTCTGTGAGTGATAGTACTGATTCTATAAGAGTTACAGCTTGGAGGGAGAAAGGAGATGAACTTTCAAAGTCCTTGAAGAATGGAGACGGGATTTTGTTAAAAAATGTTGAACTTAGATTTAGCAATTATTCACAGAAAAACGAAGCGACTATTACTATTGACTCGAGTATAGAAAAAATAGATTTAAAGATTGATAATATTAAAGTACCTGAACCATCGTCAAAACTCAAGCAAAGTAATTTTTCAGGAAATTTTACTGAAATTAACACGATTCAAAGCTCTGGATTTTTTGAAATAAAAGGAGTAATATCTAACGAATTAAAAAATCTCAAATTTTACGAAGCCTGTTCCGAATGTAGAAGAAAAATAGATAATTGTACGTGTGATAAAGTTGGTGATAAAAAACTCACAATGATAACTAGTCATTTTCTTGAAGATGAGAGCGGAAAAATTAGAGCGACATTTATTGGAGAAGCTGCTGAGAAATTAATAGGAGAAAAAGCAGAGCTAATTGTAAAGATTAAAGATACTCCTGATTATGAAAAATTGCTAAAAAAGTTATCTTCTAGTATCATTGGTAGGGATATTATGATTAAAGGTCGAGTAAAATTTAATGATTACAGCGATTCTTATGAAATAGTGGCTTCTAACTTTCAAGATATTAATGTTAATGATGATTTAGAGAATCGAATAAAAGAAATTATGACCTAAAAATATAATACTAATTAGTATCATCTGCATCTATTTGGTTTCTGGTTCATAAAACTATAATTGGTTAAAAGATTTTTTCGTTTTGAAAAGAACTATGAGACAAACAAATATTGTTGGATTAGGGGAAGTTGTTTTAGATTGGGTCACTGAAGTACCCCGTTTTCCAAAACCGGATGAGAAAATTGATGCTTTAAGTGAAAATTATTTTCCCGGAGGAGTAACTTCTAATTATTTAGTAGCCATAGCTAGATTAGAAGGTCATTGTAGATTTATTGGAGCAGTTGGAGATGACTCTTATGGCGATTTGCTAATCGATAATTTTCTAAAAGAGTCCGAAGATAATTTCTTCTAACTTATATTATCATTTCTCTTTATTTCAGGGGATAAATTACACAAATATTTCTAAACTTACTGCTATCTGTAAGCAAGTCCAATTTTTGTAAATAAAAATCTTTTGAAATAGCCACATTTTCTTCATTATATGGCCACTCGCCTATTAAAATATCCCCCATATTCTTTATATTCGCTACTAAAAAGCCTTCTTTCTTTCCATCGTTTAATTTTGTGTAGAGAATAACGATATAATAATTCGTCTCGATTTTAATGGAACTATTCCCAATTTTGATTACCTCTTTTATATTTTGAAAATATACGAAATTAGACTCTTTGTTACTCAAAACTCTCAGAGTGGTAAAGAATTGAGAATGAATTTTAATTTGGTTATCTCTAAATATATCTTTAAAGGTTAGCGAGTAGGAATCGCTAGAATCCTCTTTTATCCCTTCAAATATTACTTTGTAAAATATCGAACTCATTG
Organism: Promethearchaeota archaeon; assembly: GCA_019894655.1. Next base: position 3,988 of record JAGXNZ010000113.1, read on the forward strand.
AATCCTATTTTATCATTTTTCGCTATTAGAGATTTTTAAAAAAAAGCAGATGAACGTCTAACTTTTAGGTATCGTTAATACCGTCTTTTTCTTATCGCACTCTCTTGAATGATAATATTTTCCTCGGGGAATCCTAAGTCTATTAGGAATTTTTTCAGTTTGAATTTGTGCTCACCTTGAAGCTCGATTTCGTTACCTCTCAGAACCCCCCCAGAAGCACATTTTTTCTTAGCTTTCTTAAGAATATCTTTTAAATTCGCATCTATGTTACCTTGGAATTTGATTACTGTAACTACCTTCCCCCATTTACGTCGATCGTTAGAAATAATAATTTGCTGTTCATCTGCGTTTAAACTATCGCATATACATAAGTCTTTCGGAAAACTACATATTGCACAAATATCGTCTTCTTTAATACTCCTTTTTCACAACCTTTATTATTAAAACATAATAAAAAACAATACTAAAAATAATAGACCTAAATCTTATAAAAACCTTTTTTTATTTTAGTTTTAAATAATTTTAAAAATGTAAAGTTTTATACAAAGTGTAATTCGGATTAAAATTGTTAAACAAACAAATTCTTTTTAACCATAAAAACAAACGATTCATGATATAAAAAATGATGAGTTCATGGATTTTTAAGGTGATCGTTGCTGGAGCTGGTGGTGTAGGAAAAACCGCAATGGTAACTCGGTATTGTACCGGTAAATTTAAAGAAGGTTATAAAATGACTATAGGTGCGGGATTTCATACTAAATCAGAAATACTAGACACAGGTGAATCTGTAAAAATGCAATTATGGGACTTTGCTGGAGAAAAAAGATTCCGAGAACTCTTGCCAGATTATTGCAAAGGCGCAAGTGGAGGATTAATCTGTTTTGATATCACGGATTACGACACATTTCGAGACATTCCAATATGGCTGAAAATAATTCGCCAAAAAGCAGGTTTTGTGCCAATTATATTAATGGGGATGAAGTGGGACCTGTCAAATCACGAAGTCGACTTCGACATCGCAAACGATTACGCTCAAAAAGCTAAATGCAATCAATGCGTTTTCACCTCATCTAAAGAAAGTATAAACGTAAACGAATCGTTTCAAGCCATGGCAAAATGGCTCATATTTTACGCCAACCAAG
>JAGXNZ010000114.1 GCA_019894655.1 Promethearchaeota archaeon
AAGACGATAAATTAACTCCAATTAAATACTCAGAATTCTTTCATAATAAAATTGAAAACTCTGATTTACATATTATAGATGATGCGGGGCACATGGTGATGCTAGAAAAACCAGTTGAAGTTAATAACACTATAAAAAGTTTCTTCATCAACCGTTTTTAGCGATTATTCGAGCATGCCAAGAGAATACACATATGGTCCGTTTAATTCAAGAAGATTAGGTGTCTCACTCGGAGTAGATATCTTGCCTAATTATAAATTGTGCTCCTATAATTGTGTTTATTGTGAAATTGGTCCGACATATCAAGTAGTTTCTCCAGAAAATAGGATTAAAGCACCTCCATCCTCAAATTTTAGAAGAGAACTTAAGGATATATTAAAGTATGTTCCTCATTTGGACTCAATTACCTTCGGTTATAACGGAGAACCTAGCTTGAATGATAATCTATTAGATTTCTACAAAATAGCTTTTGATGTTAGAAGTGAATTGAAATGGACAGGGACACCGCCTCTCCTTACGCTTTTTACTAATTCCAGCACTTTATATATCGATGAGATTCGTGAAAGAGTTAAGCATTTTGATCTTGTGCTTGCAAAATTGGACGCTGCTACCGACGAAGATCTAAAACAGACGAATAGACCACATATTGACTGTCCTGATATAAGTAGAATCGTTGAATCTCTAATAAAGTTGAGAAAAGATATGCCAGATAAGAAATTAGCTGTACAGTGCCTAATTTCTAATTCTTACAATAAATCTTTCTATTCTAACAACAACCCCGAAAATATTAAGCAACTAGCAGAGTTAATTACTAAAATTAAACCTGATATGGTGCAGTTGTATTCAATTGCCAGGGTTCCCTCTGAATACTTTGTTTATGCAATTGATGAAGATAGAAAAAGAGAGATCGTAAAAATTTTAAGAGAACTAATTAATAACGATTTTATAGAGATAAATTATTATTAGTTTTTGTAAATATTCATATTGCTAACGAAAGTGACAATGAGTAAAAAAGAATTTATTATTGGGGCGGATATTGGAGGTACATGGATTCGGGTTGCTATAAGTCCTATTGACTTAAAAGAAGAGGCAATTATAATAAAGAAAACTCAGACTCCCAAGGTAAATGAATATTCGATCAGTAATGCAATAATCTCTTTAATCACTCAACTACTCGTTGATAATAATATTGAGAAGGACCAAATAGTAGGAATTGGTTTAGCTTCCGCTGGACCGATAAATATAGAAAAAGGGGAAGTTTTCAATAATGCGAACTTGGGTTTTAAAGAACTTCCATTAAAAAAACCAATCCAAGAAAGATTTTTGGACGTTCCTATATATCTAATTAACGATTGTATCGCTTCAGTTTTAGCAATTCATTATTTCGAAGCAAACGACGATGAAAAAGATAATATAGTTTATATTACGATGTCAACAGGAATTGGAGGCGGAGTTATTTGTAACGGACATCTACTTCTTGGTAAGGACGGCAATGCCGCAGAAATTGGGCATGGAATCGTAAATCACCAGAGCAGATTCCAATGTAATTGTGGTGCGTTCGGTTGTTGGGAAGCATATAGCTCGGGTACAGGAGTTAGAAACAGGGCTTTAGAAGCAATTAAAACATCCACTATAAGTTCGAAAATTTTAATGTTCATGGTTGACAACGATGAAACAAACATAACTGCAAAAGAACTGTTCCAAGCAGCAAGAGGAGGAGATAAATTTTCCAAGAGCATAGTCAATCAATGTATCTTTTATTCTAAAATAGGAGTTGGATTAGTGAACAATTTTTATGACTGTGTTTCTATATATTTTGGAGGAGCTATGATGAAAGATAGTGATTTAATTCTCCCACCCCTGGTTGAACAATTCAAAACAGAACCTATCTTATTTACCATTAATAATCCACCTCAACTTAAAGTAACTAAAAATTTGGATAGTATAGGCGTATTGGGAGCTTTAACGCTGGTTAAATATAAATTGGAAGAGAATCCAATAATCTTATAAAAATTTTCAATCCACGATTAATTATGGAAAGGAATAGCCTAATTTTCACTTTTAGTGGAATCCGAGGGATATCTGGGAAGGATCTTAACTTTGACATCGCAAAGAAAATTGCCATTTCGTTTGGTAAATGGTTTGATGGTGAAAAAAGAGAAGTTATCGTAGGACGGGACACAAGACCTAGTGGTAATTTTATCGAAAAGGGCATTATTGAAGGATTAGTTGCGACGGGATTTAAGGTAATCAATGTGGGAATATGCCCAACGCCGATTATCATTCATACTAAAAAGCTGTTAAATATACCCACTGGTATTATAATTACAGGATCGCATAATTCACCGGAATGGAACGGTCTAAAACTATTATCTTCGATAACATATTTGCACAATCGTGATCTAGAAGAGATTTCTCTTTCTTTAAAGAGTGTTAATATAAGAAATTATAACACGAATAACGAGGCAATAAAGAGAAATGTGCGATTCATGAATCCTATTCCAAATTACATCAAAGCACTTTATAACCATATAAATTTAAAAGAAATAATAAAAAAAAATACTCTTAGAGTAGTCCTGGATACGGGAGCAGGAGCAGGAAAATATGCTACACACCAAATTCTTGCTGGCTTGGGGTGTGAAGTTAAGGTTGTTAACAACGATCTACTTGTAAACGATACTTTTCCGAGAGAGATTGAACCAATATCTAAAAACCTCAATGATATAATAATGGAAGTTTGGCAAGGTAAATTTGATGTAGGGTTCGCTCACGATTCCGATGCAGATCGACTTGCGATCATAGGTGAAAATGGAATTTGTTACCCTGAAGATATTGGATTAGCGCTCATAACAGAATATTTTCTAGAGAATAATATTAACCAAGCTAAAGAATTCATATTTGTTACAAATTTAGCTTCTTCGCTAATGTTTGAAGTTATAGCTGAGAAATATAATGCACAAATAATCAGAACCCAAATCGGAGAGGTCTTTTTGGTTGAAAAAATGCTTAACCTCTTGAAAGATCAACCAAATCGTTTTGTTTTTGGAGGTGAGGGGTCTTGTGGCGGAGCTATAAATCCGGAGTTTAACTTAACTCGAGATGGCCTTTTCGCAGCAGCAAAAATTATCGAAATATTAGTAGATTCAGGAGAAAAAATATCAAAACTTGTCGCACGACTTCCAAAATTCTTTTCTCATCGAAGAAAAATTAGTATCAATCCTGAAGATGTCAAAGTAATCATATCTGGAGTAAAACAAGAATTGATTAACGAGGGTGAAGAAGTTAGTCAATATGGTAATGATCTAAGGTTTGGTAAAGAAAAAGATTGGTTTGTTCTAATCCACCCCTCAAATACAGAACCTATAATTAGAGTTATTTCCGAGGCAAAAGTTGATTCTTTAGCGCGGATCTTCTGTGAAACAACAACAGAATTAATAAAAATAGTAATAGAGAATCAATCTTAAGAATTTTATTAAAATTTAATTATTTAGTTCCTTTAAAATAGTATCTGCTAACTTTTTACCAACTATTTCAGAAATTTCTTCAACAGAGGATTGCTTAATCTCATTAACGCTTCCAAATTTTTTTAGTAGCTTATTTCTAGTAGCGGGGCCTATTCCTTTTATATCGTCTAAAACCGATCTTTTCACACGTTTCTCTCGTTGTTTTTTGTGGAGTTTAATTGCGAAACGGTGTGCTTCATCTCTAACTCTTTGAAAAATTTTAAGGAGGTTAGAATTTTTAGGTAAAATTATTGGATTCTTCTCGTTAGGAACAAAAATCTCTTCAAATTTTTTAGCTAATCCAATGATTGGAATGCCCTCAATACCGAGATCTTTTAAAACAGAATATCCCGCGTTAAGTTGCCCCTTTCCCCCATCAACAAGAATTAGATCCGGTAGTGTAAAATTGTTCTCTATTAACATTGTGTATCTTCGCCTTATCACCTCTTTCATCATTGCTACATCGTCTGGAGTTGATTTTGTCCGAATATTGAAGTGTCTATAATATTTATTATATGGGCGTCCTTCAAGAAAATAAACCATAGATCCGGTTGCATCAGTTCCTTCGATATTTGAAATATCAAATCCTTCAATAATCCTCGGTATTTTAGGTAAATTAAGAATCTTTTTAGCTTCTTCCAGAGCTTCTTGAATTTTGTTTTCTTCTTTTTTTTTAATTTTTTCCATTTGAATCTCTTGATCTACCATTACCTTTGCGTTCTTATTAGCAATTCTAAGTAAACCATGTTCTTCTGCAAGGGGAAGTCTTATTTTTAAATCTGATTTATGCTCGATAAGTATTTCCCTAAATAAATTAATTCCGTCATATATCTCGGGAATTACTATAATATCAGGCAAATTGTGTGTAAGGTCCTGGTAAAATTGTTCCAGTATCGAAGGAAAAATGTTTTTCTTTTTAACGATTTTATCTTCAATATTCACAGGAAAAGAGCTTTTATTAGTGATTTTTCCTTCACGAATGTGAATTATTACCATCGCGATATATTTCTGGTCCTCGTCTTTAAAATAGCCTATAATATCCTTATTTTCTTTTCGGTCTAATAAAACACTCTGAGAGATTGTTGAATTATCAATAGCTTGTAGTTTATCTCTCCAAAAACCAGCTATTTCGTAACTTTGTGCTTGAGCCGCATTCTTCATTTTTTCGTTAATCTGCTCTTTTAATTCATCGGTTTGTCCTTTGAGAAACAATTCTATCTGCTTTACATTTTGCATATAATCTTCTTCAGTTATTGCTTTGATACAAGGTCCTGGACATAAATTTAACTGATAATACAGACAGGGTCTTCTCTTTATTTTAACTCTCTTTTTACATGAACAATATGGGAAGATCTTACGTAAATCACGTAATATTCTAGTGATCTCCTTTTTATCAGTAAAAGGGCCTAAAAATAGGTTTTCTTTGGAGTATTTTTCTGGTCCTCTTATGATTCTGATTCTTGGAAATTTTTCTGAATAAAAAAAACCAACCCAAG
>JAGXNZ010000115.1 GCA_019894655.1 Promethearchaeota archaeon
ATCGACCTGTTGTGAAGGATAATAACGGTATGAAGCAAAGACCAAACGAAAATAAGAAACATAAGAATAAAAGAAGTTTAAAAGAAATTTACGACGAGTTTTGGGAATTCATTGACGATAATAATTCTGATTTTAAAGAATTTATCAGTAAGGATAAGAGAAGACTAAAACTTAAATTAAAGATTTAAAAAAAGCTCAATAATTAACCAAATACATCATCATAAATTACTTGGTTAATACCCATCTATTTTTAATATAGTTCGTTTAAGAACTACAGGTATGGCACATTTTTCTCCGGAACGGAATTGTAACGACTGTAAAAAAACCATCACGTTTGACGAGTTTTTGGCGAACCACCCCCAGTATTCGACAAAACGAGCCATCCTCTTCTGGAACGACGCACTATTATCAATTCTATGCCCCAAATGCTTTTTAAACGCCCCGGAAAAACCTTACAAAAAGAATAAGTATAGCTACTTTGATTCTTATTTTAAACATTGAATATAAAGGAAAAATCTTATGGAAGAAGCCAATCAAGCCAATCTATAAATCTTCTACTCAGGCTTTTTTTTACAGGAATGTGTAATCTGTTCTTCTGTAGTAAGTTTCTTCCCGCAATACTGGCAATAAATTTCTTCTTCGGGGTCTTTTTCTTTCAAGGGGGCACGAAGTTGCGATTGAGGAGCTATTTCGAAATCGTCTGGCGGGTTTGGAGGGGTGAAAATATAGGGATATACCATTGAATCATCGTCACCATCAGGTTCAACACGAAGAATTAACGTATAGTCTTCATCTTTTGCTAAGAGAATGTGGTCATCACCTCGAATTGAAGTAGCTACTAATATTTCCGAAGTACATTGAAGGACAGAGTATTTTTTGCCTGAAATCATGATAAATGGAGCATTCAAACTTCTCCAGCTAGAGATGAGTCTACCAACATCTGCGCTAATGTCCCAATTATCTGTTGAGTAAAGAATCGTATCGCTTCCTTGAACTAAACTAACAGCAATAATTCTTGAGTTTTTCAACTCCCAAAATCTTTCTATTTTGCTTAACAAGCTGATAATTTGACCTCGATAAGATTCTTTTCCTTGATGTGCTATTACTGGGTCTCCAGGCTGTTTTGGAGGTGGCGGCGGATGTAATGAGGGCGGAGGTAATGGTGGCTTAGAGGTCGTCTTTGGGGAATATATTCCAAATATTTGCCTTAACTCTGAATATATTTTTGAAAGCTCTGAAATGATAGTAGGATTGTTTTGTTGAAGATAATAATTGATGTATCCTGATAGACCTTCGTTATCCTTAATCCATTCTAAGAAAGATAGGACTTCGCGTTTTAATTTTGAGTCGATATTGACTCCAGCTGTAGTAGCAGGTCTATTTGTGCTCACTAATTGGGAATCCGACTCTGATCTTGATTTTTCTTCTGATTGAGCTCTTCTTGAAAATAAATGCCTTAACGCTCCCATTTTAGATCTTCTCAACCTCACTGGACTACTTGGACGCTGAGCTCTAGGACCACTGGGCTCTATTTTACATGTATGAGTAAAATACTTTTCTTTTGTAATGTTCATCCCACACTTCTGGCAATATATCCATCGAGCACCTCTTGACCAGTTTGGAAAAGGTGAGCTGATAATTGGATATGGATAAGATTCTCTACCTTGAGGTGGTATTGTTGGGGCTCCATGCGGTTTTGGAGGTGGTGGAGCAGATTTTTGGTTACTGGTCCCGTTAATTCGTGATTCCAATGTAGCAATTTTTTGGTTTACAGTAGCTAAAGATTGATCTACTAAATCGGGTATTTTTAGAATTACAGACATCATTCTTTCAACGGTATCTATATAATTATTTAGCTTTTCTTCTATGAATTTAAAATCTCCCTTATCGCGTTCAAAGTTTCTTGGATAGCGCATATCGGGAAGGTTTTCTGCGACTTCCATTGATTCTAGCCTGAACGCGTCTAAAAATTCTTGCAGTTCATCTCCTTGCGTTATGGAGACGATTTTACATCTATGATACCGTGCGTCTTGAATTAAATCTCTTTGTAAATCTTGTGCTATTCGAGCGCTTATGAACCTTTTTCTTACAGAGGATTTTGCACCTTTCCAAATAAAAATCTTCCTTAGGTCATCACGTATTATTATTAGCACCTTTTTAGGATTTAAATGATATTTAAGCTCTTCTGCCGTGATATTTAATTTCGTTCGGTCACCCGTGTTTTCTAGGCCGTAAATCCTGAATTCTTCGTTTACTTTCAATTTAATCCCTTTTTTGGATTTGAATTGTTTTTCTTCTGAGACTTTAAAGTCACGCTTCTTGCCTACCATCATTCTTGTAATAGTCTTTAGTGCTTTTCCTATATTTTCCCCTGTCCTAGCATTGATTTCTATATATCCATTTAAATTTCTTGCTTTGGCGATTTTCATACCCTCTTCTGCTGAAACTTGTCGTTTAGACTTTTCCTTAGGTATAAACCCTATAAGAATTATGGGAATATCCCCGCTCTTTTGGTGAATAATATTAGCCCATTCTCCAATATTATTTAGCGTCTGAGGTTTGGCAACATCATATAGTAAAAGTGCTGCATTTGCCCCTAAACAGTAAGTAGGCAATAAAAATCTAAACGGTTTGTCTAACCACAAATCCCATAGCTGTAATTTATAATTTTTCTTATCGATGGTTAAGGTTTTAGTTAGGATTTCTACCCCAATTTTATTCTGGTCATTTATTTTAGATATTTCGGCTAAATAATCCGGAAACATGCCTAATTTGTCTACTTCGGATTCACTTAATAGGATTATTTTTAATGTTGCATCATAGGAGGACATGTTATACACCCGTATTTGGAATCAAAAATCGCATCTTATCTAATCCTAGAAATATTAAGAACTTCTACGCATATAAATTTCACAGTTTTGTCGTTTTTTCACATGAAATATTTGCAATAGTTCGAACTCTTATTTTTTCTTTAAATAGAACGAATTTCATAATCCTATATGAATGCTAATTTGCTTCTCAAACAGTTGCAGCTCCATGTATCTCTACGTTTTAGAAGGCTCGAAGTTTTCAATAAAGATTGAAGTTGATTGAGTTAATATAATTCGACCATTTTTTATATTTTGATTTAGAAATACATTAATGACCCCCTATCTACAAACCAATATCTTAGATGACATATTAGTATCGATTCTGGAAAGTATGACTAGTCTTTTTAGCGCATTCAATTTTTTCTGTTATAATTTATTTCAGTATGGAAACCTGATTCTATTTGTTTTTTACTTAAGTTTAGGAGGCTTCCTGCTAGTAAACACAAAAAATGTTGAACATAGATATAGATAAGGGATTAAAAAAGTAATAATTTGGTGCCAAGAGAGGGATTTGAACCCTCGATACCTAGATCTTCAGTTTCACCAATATCGAGCATTCCGATAAATCTAGTGCGTTCTTACCCACTGCTGGAAGTCTCCAGCATGTTCCGGGCTACGCCACCTTGGCAAATTGAGGCTAATCCTAACTTGGAATTAATAATACTCTTTTAATCCTAATTAAGATAGAAATAAAAGTATAGAATATCATAAAAATCTTTTTAGTTTTCGATCAAGCAAAGCGGTAGAATCTATATTTTTTCGCATACTCGATTGAGCCTTCCTTTGAAAGCGATTAGAAAAGTGGTGATAAATGCGAGCTGACTCATTTTGTCATCTTCTTCCACCATAGTGTTATAGGCGAT
>JAGXNZ010000116.1 GCA_019894655.1 Promethearchaeota archaeon
AACCCCCCTTAGCTCAGTTGGTCAGAGCGCGCGGCTGTAGATATAATCGCATACTAAGGTTAATGCCTATGAAGTATCGTCGGCCGATACCGTGAGGTCCTCGGCTCAAATCCGAGAGGGGGGACTATTTATATTTTTTAGATTATTTTTCGTTACTTAATGATATTTTGAATAAAATAGAAAGAAGGCTATCGTAAATCTAGATCTTTTATTCCTTGATCCTTCAATATAATCGTTTTAACTTTTTTCTGATGATAATGATTGAGATTCCGATTATCTGTAAACTTACTAATATAAGAATATATAGATCGTATCCCGGAATAGCTTGTTCAATATGTAAATCTAACCAGAAATTACTATTGGAATTTAATTGAACTAAAACGTAATCGACGTATATTAAGCTGACTATGCTTGGATCGCTTGGTAAGTTAAATGAAATTTCAGTTGTTCCATTAATCCAAAGATTTTCACTCAATATAATTTGATTTGTTGAATCATAAATAGCTACTGGAACTTGCTGAGAATATTCGTAATCGTTCCACGGTTCGTTAAGATCTTCAATAGTGAAAGTTAATCGCTTAGTATCTGGATTATAACTGTGATCTGAAAAACTATAGTTTGGAAGATACTCGTTATCAAACCAAGGATTAAAAAACCAGTCTAACGAAGATCCCACTATGAATTCAAATGAGTCTTGTAAATCAGAAAGCAAGACATGTTCGAATTGATGCGTTGTAACATAATGCTTTAGACCTGCTATAAAGTTGGTGAGTCCAATTTGCTGACGGAAAATTTCAAAAATTAAAGGTGCTTTTTGGTATGCAACATAATAATAATCTGTGTTTGTTAAAAAGCATTCATAGACGGTTTGATTGATTTTTGAGCTCAAGCCAGTTTCAGCAAAATAAGTTCTAACACTATAGATATATGGAATATTTTGAAAATATTCCCAATCTCCATAAAAAATTTCTCCATAGTAATCAGTAGACCAACACGTCATTCCTTCGTCTAAAAATCCAACATCAACCTCGTCGTTTCCCACAAGATTATACCACCATTGATGAGATACTTCGTGGACTATTACTTCTTCTACGAATCTTCTATTTTCTGATATTGGTCGATTCCAATTGTCAACGGCTTCTGTGATGTACACTTGATTAGGGTATTCCATTCCACCGTAAGCGGTGTATTCCTCAACGATATTTAGTGTGGGATATGGATACAAACCAAAAGTGTGGTTAAAGAGAATTAAGGCATTTTCAGCATAATTTAAGGCGTAAGTTGCCCAAAAAGTAGAAGATTTGGGAAGAAAGTATGTCGAAAGGTTTACACCATTTACAATTTTTGATTCAATCTGAAAATATCTCGAAGCAGAAAAGGTCACTTCTCGAACAGGATAAATCGGATTAAACTGATAAAGTGTCGTACTCCCCTTAATTGTTTTATTTTCCAAAGCTCCGGTTGCTGCTACAATCATACCATTTGGAGCTTCTATAAAAAAATTATAGTAAGCCATATCAAAGTAAAATGGATCACCTGTAGTTAAATAAGGATCGATATTCCAACCGTCTTTACTGTCGTATACGCACGGAATAGGATAAAAGCTACCATATTTATATATCCTTGATTGATTAACATCAGTTCCATGGGAATTTGCTCTATCTATTGGACCGTCTGGAATTGTTGCGTTAAATTGAATTATGAATTCTGCTCTTTTTTGATATTCTAAGTGATCAGTTAAGTTTACCCACATGATTTGTTGATTTGAATACACATTAAATGGAATTGCTATATTTGGGTTATCTAAATCTGTAACATTTAGAATTTCAATAAAACCTGGTCTTGTTTCGGAGTCCATTCCGGATAAATAAATGTGAAAAGGAATCCTTGAAAGATTTACGTTATCATTATTATAGAAATTCACTGTTAAATTTCCTTCAAAAGTGGAGCTTGCTTCGTCAATGCTTACAGATAAATTATAACGAGAGAAATTCCCCGCTACTTGAGCTAAATTCGGATAAATATTTACACCATTGTTGAAATTCTCTCCCAAATCGTCAATATAATTATTCTCTTGGAAGTTGAATGTGTAAATTTGAGGAGAAATGAAAAGGCAAATTATTAGGAAGATACTTGTTAAAAAGTAAGGAATTTTGTGATAATATTTTCTCATATTTCAAATAATTTAAATTATTACTATAAGTTAAAGAAATGTAAATTGATAAATATTTTTACAATCTTCCCTTAACTTGATAAAATTCTTATTCTGACCAGCATTATTTTTTTTATAGAATAGTTGATTGAGATAAATGAAAAAGAAAAGAACTGCTGTTGTTGGTGCTGGTTGGTTTGGTAGGGCACACATTAGAAACTTCGATAATCTTTCAGAGCTTGTTGGAATATGTGATACTAACGAAGCGAAAATAGAACCATTAGCAAACCAATATGAAGGAGTAAATTTTTATACTAGCGTAGATGAGATGATTAAAAATGAAACAATTGACGCAGTTAGCATAGTAACACCACCCAAATTTATTCCAGAAATCGCAAAGAAATTTGCTAATGCAGGTATCGATATTTTAATGGAAAAACCTATGGCACTTAAGTTAGAGGATTTAACGCATTTTAAAATTTATGATAATATTAGAATAATGCCGGGTTTTATTGAACTCTTTAATCCGGTCATTGATAAACTATTAAGCCATCTTAGCGAGATTGGTGAAATTATCTCAATTGCTTCTAAGCGCATTGGTCTGTATCCTAAGAGAGATTGGGATATGGGTGTAATTTTAGATTTATCAATACACGACATTTATCTTCAAGAAAAAATTATGGGTAAAAAAGAGATTACAAATGCTTTTGGATTTAAAAAGTGCTACAAAGATAGTATTCATGCTGATGCAGCATTCATTATATTAGATTTTGGCACAGCAATTGGTCAAATTGAATCAAACTGGTTAACTCCATCGAAATTCAGGAGAATTTATGTTAATGGGGAATTAGGAGGAATATCCGCCGATTTCATTACTCAACAGATAAGTATACGTACAGGAATAGATCTGCAGGGAGACCATCCAATTACAAAAGATACTTCGTTTACACCCTTAAGAAGTGACGAACCTTTAAAAAGAGAGATAAATAATTTTCTTTACGATAAAGAACAGTATGTTACCCTCGATGATGGTATAAGAGCATTAGACATTGCTTTAAAAATAGTAAATTCTTAATTTTATGGCTAATAAAAAACAATAGGGTTGAAAAGATGGACGAGACGAATAAAGATAAGGAACAGCACGAATTAGAAAAATTACGGATGAAAAAAATGAAGGCTCTTATGGAGGCTCAAAAAAGACAACAAGCATCACAAGAAAAGATTGTTTCGATTAATGATAAAATTACGTATGTCTTAAGAGTCGTTCTAGCACCAGATGCTTTTTCACATTTACAAAAGTTAAGAACGAATGAGCCGATGGTATATCAAGCGATATTTACCGAATTAGTCAGTCAAGATGTGATAGCTAATATTGATTATTTAATTGCTATTATCAATAAGCAGGGTGGAGTACCTAGAAAGATACCTTTGGATGCTATTATCTATTTAGAAAGGAAAATTAAAGGTATTAAAGGAAAGATCCAAGTTAAAAAGGGCGATGGTGAGTTGATGGACTTAGGTTCTTTTTTAACGAAATAAATTGTTTTATTTCAATTATAGAATAAATTTTAGTTTTTCAGAACAAAGAATATTAGATAATGAATTTATTGTTCTCTGGCTGAAATTATAGCTATTACCTCCCATTCACCACCATTCAAAGGACTAGCATCAATGTTTGAGAACTGAAATGCGAATGGACGTTTAAATATTTGCTCAATCATGGGACTAAATGAACTGACGGCAAAAATCAATAACCTCTTTAAAATGCTTATAACTATAGCATCAATTTTAGATTCTTTCAAAACATCTTCAACAATATTGATCTCCGCTAAGTTATAATGATATTGGTAGACCAGTTTAAAATCAACCGGTGTTGGTGCTTCAGGGTAAGCTAAAGTTAAACCCCTCTTTCTGAAAGGAAAGAGTGTATTCAGATAAAATGTAAATATCTCATCGTAATGATCTCTAAGCAAATAGGAGATTCTAGATCCTTCCTTGTATTTTGGCCAATATGTTTGCATTAACTCAAGGAGTCGAGGATAATTTTTGTATTTGTTTTCGCTTTCTTTTTGTAAATGATTTAATAATCTGTTTTTCAGCGGCTTGAATTCGTTGTCTTTCGCTACTCTTTCCACGAATTTTCTAAATCTTTGGCTCATTTTTAATAGAGGAGGAATAGGTTACTTAGTACTTTACTATAAAATATCTATATTTTTTTATATGATACTCATATAATATAATCTTTCGTATTCTAGAAGGACTTTCTCTTAAAACATTCACGAAAAATATTAATAAATTATCCTTAGAAAAAATAAATAGTTAGTCATATTCATTATAGTATCATGTTTGACAAAGTTGCTTTAGTGTATACTGACCAATATGGTAGATACGATTTTGGGCCAGATCACCCACTACGCCCATTAAGGTTGAAATTAACTTACGATCTTATGGAAAAACTCAATCTACTGAGTCATGAAAGGTTGGAAATAAAAGAACCAATAGCAGCAACTAGAAAACAAATAGAACGAGCACACGATCCTAAATATGTTGAAGTTGTTAAAAAATTAAGCGATAATCCTGAAGATATTACAATTCAGCCGTATTTATATGGTTTGGGTCCAGGTGACAATCCTATATTCAAAGGGATGTATGAGGCTTCAGCTCTCGTATGTGGAGCAAGTACTTTAGCTGCAGATTTAGTTTGGAAAAA
>JAGXNZ010000117.1 GCA_019894655.1 Promethearchaeota archaeon
AGGTAAAGGACTACGAGAACACGATTCAAATCTACCATATAGAGCAGTAGGCCCAGTTACATCCCTTGAATACGAAAGTCGGCTTGAGAGGTACGATACACAGCTTAAAGAATTAGGATTTAATATTAGTGATAAAACTACGCAAGAAAAAATTAAGATCCTTAGGGAACATCGTGAGCAACAATATATAAAACTTCAAGATGCTGTATATTTAGAACGCGGTTGGAATAAAAAGGGTTGTCCTACAATAGATTTAGTAAGAAAATTGGAAATTGATTTTGATGATGTAATTAAATATATAAAACCATATCAAGAATAAATCTTCATTTTTTATTTCTAGCTTCTTTTAATGAATCTTCATTAAGTAATCTCTTTAATTCTCTATACAATGCTTTTCTTCCGAATTCATATTTATCACATAATAGTTTAAGAGTCATTTTAAACAAATTTTTTATAGAAGAATTATTATCTATTAAAAAGGCTATTAGCATAATTCTTAATTATAGAGAGAGAATAGCTTTTCTAAGATATTTAGTACTAAATTTCTAGTGAGATTAGATGGAAAACATAACCAAACACCCCATTCTGGAAATTCCCGATAAGAAGAAAATAGAATTTAAATTCGATGGGAAACTTTTATACGGTTTCAGGGGTATGGTTATATCTTCTGCTCTATTTTTAAATAAGATTAAAATATTTGGCCATCATATAAAAGATAGCAGCCCACAGGGACTATTTTGCGCGAACGGCCAGTGCTCTCAATGTAATGTAATCGCCAATGGAATTCCAGTTAAAGCATGCATGACGCCATTAACTGAAGGTATGACGGTTGAGAGCTGTAATGGTTTACCAGAATTACCTTCGGAAGATGATCGTGTTGAAATTGGAGATATAAATGTAATAAATACCGAAGTTCTCGTAATAGGTGGAGGCCCCGCAGGGCTTTCTGCTACAAAAATTTTGGGAGAGAACAATATTGATGTTATTTTAGTGGACGATAAGTCGAGATTGGGTGGAAAATTAGTCCTTCAAACTCATAAATTTTTTGGTTCTCAAGAAGATGTATATGCGGGCACTCGCGGTATAGAGATAGGTAATATACTTGGAAAAATAGTGTCAAATCTTGAATCAGTAAAAATTTGGGTCAATAGCATAGTTTTAGCTATTTTTAGCGATGGTTTAGTTGGGATTATAAAAGAAATGGACGAATATGTTCTAATTAAACCTAAGTACTTATTAATTGCAACTGGTGCAAGAGAGAAGATGCTTGTATTTCCCGGTAACACACTTCCTGGAGTCTATGGTGCTGGTGCTTTTCAAACCTTAGTAAATCGAGATTTAATAAAAGCAGCGGAGAATGTGTTCATTGTTGGAGGAGGTAATGTTGGCTTAATAGCAGGATATCATGCGATACAAGCTGGAATAAATGTTGTAGGCTTAGTTGAAGCATTATCCCAATGTGGAGGATATAAAGTCCACGAAGACAAATTAAAACGGTTAGGCGTTCCCCTATACACGAACCATACGGTGATGTCCGCAAACGGGCAAGATAAAATTGAATCTATTACTATTGGGAAGCTAACAGATAGTTGGGGTATTGAACCTGGATCCGAAAAAACATTTGCTTGTGATACTCTATTAATCGCAGTTGGATTAGATCCTGTCGATGAGTTTTACCATAAAGCGCAACAATTTAATATGAAAGTTTGGATTGCAGGTGACGCGCAAGAAATAGCTGAAGCTTCTGCAGCAATCTTTACCGGTAAAATTGAAGCGTTGAAAATCCTAAAAGAAATGGGAGTCCCAATTGCGGAGAATCTTGAAGAGTTAGAAGATTTCGCTAATTTAATGAAAGCAAAACCTCCAGATCCTATTCAAACAGATTTAATAGATAAGGAAGAAGGCATTTTTCCATTATTTCATTGTAATCAAGAAATTCCTTGCAATCCTTGTACGAGTGTGTGTCCTCAGGAGCAAATCAAGACGGTTGACGATCTGATTACCCAATTGCCGTATTTTACCGACGACCAAGATTGTATTGGTTGTGGAAAATGCGTATCGGTTTGTCCGGGATTAGCTATCACTTTAATTGATTATAGAAAAGACAAAGAAGCTCCAGTAGTCACTTTTCCTTTAGAGCTAACTTCTGAAAAGATTGAAGTTGGGCGAACAGTCATGGTTGTTAGTAACGAGGGAGAATTAGGAGAGTTTGAAGTTACTCGAGCGCGATTTCTTAAAGAATTTCCCAAAACTCAATTAGTTTCAGTTAAGTTGCCTTCAGGAATTGCAAAGAATGCAGTTGGTATTAAACTTACAAAATCAAGTTATGCTGAGGCAATGGATTTCTATCAGCAACCTTACACCGACGACGATATTATTGTGTGTAGATGCGAAAGAGTTTCGGTAGGGGAGATAAGGAAGTGGATTCATTATGGAGTGCATGACTTTAACGAATTGAAAGCAATAACTAAGGCTGGGATGGGAGCTTGTGGAGGAAAAACTTGTACCTCCCTAATTAATAGAATTTTCCGAGAAGAAGGGATAAAACATGAAAAGATCATTCCAGGGACAAAACGACCATTATTTGTAGAAATTCCTATGGGCGCTTTCGCGGGAATAAAAACAAAGAAAGGGGGTAAATAGTTTTGGCGGAATACGATGTTATCATCATAGGAGCTGGAAGCATAGGCGTCCCAACTGCATTAGCTACGGCAGAGAGCGGACTTAAAACGCTTGTTCTTGATAGTTTGCCTTCTGTTGCCCAAGGTGATAATAAACACGCTATCGGCGGAATTAGAGCAACCCACTCGCTTAAAAGTAAAATCTGGTTATGTCAAAGATCAATAGAAATATTTACTTCTTGGAAAGAATTATATGGAGACGATATTTGGTGGGAACAAGGTGGTTATTGCTTTCTTGCGTTTACTAACGAACACGAACAAATCTTAAAAAGTACAGCTAGACAGCAAAAAGAATACGGCTTAAATATAAAATATGTGGATGCAGACAAAATAAAAGAATTGGTGCCTGGGATAAATGAAGATAATTTATTGGGCGGCACATATAGCCCTGAAGATGGAAACTCTTCTCCTTTATTAGCGCTTCATGCGTTTTATCGTAAATCAAAGAATTTTGGAGCGGATTATAACTTTAATGAAAAAGTAATTGATATAACTACAAAGAATAACAAAATCACAGGCGTAAAAACTATTAAAGCTGAATACAAAACGCAAATAGTAATTAACGCAGCAGGAGCTCACGCAAAAGATATAGGTAACATGTTAAACATCGATTTACCCGTCGTTCCAGAAAGTCATGAGGCAGGAATTACTGAACCCGTTAAAAAATTCTTTTCCACGATGGTCATTGATATCAAACCTGCAACAGATGATAAATTTGGAAACTCTAAAAATTATTATTTTTATCAAAATAAAGAGGGTAAGATTATTTTTTGTCTTACGCCAGAGCCTAACATTCCCGGTATAGATCGTCGAGAAACTAGCTCGTTCTTACCGCAAATCACAAAACGAATGGTTAATTTACTACCACGGTTGAAAAACATCAAAATTAGAAGAACCTGGAGAGGATCTTATCCTATGACTCCTGATGGTAGTCCCATAATTGGTAAAGTTGATGATGTTGAAGGATACATTAATGCTGTCGGCATGTGTGGGCAGGGTTTTATGCTTGGACCTGGACTTGGTGAGCTCCTTAGTCGCGTGATCACAGAAAAGCTTAATTCAGAAGATCATCAAATACTAGGAGAACTTTCTTACGGTCGCGATTATTATAAAATAGAAAATTTAAAGTAAAAAATATATAGCAAAGTCTGATATTATCATTAATAGATCAAGATAAGCTATTAATTTATGAAAAAATAAATAAAAAAAGTACGATGATGTTAAAATGGTTCGACATTTACTAAAAATTTCTGATTTTTCTAAAGCGGAAATTGAGAAGATTATAAACAAAGCAATGGAAATTAAGAAAAATCCCCAAGACTTTGCTTCTGCATTAAAAGGAGAAACATTGTTAATGATATTTGAAAAACCTTCCTTGAGAACAAGAATCTCATTTGAAGTAGGTATGCAGCAATTAGGAGGTCATGCCATTTTCTATTCTATAAAAGATTCTCCACTTGGAAGGAAAGAAAATATACACGATACTGCAAAGGCTGCATCGAGGTATGTTAACTTAATAGCAGCAAGATTGTTTAAAAGACATGATATGAGGGATTTAGCTCAATATGCAGATGTTCCTGTAATTAATATGCTTGACGATTTCGCACATCCCTGCCAAATGATGGGAGATTTCTTAACTATAAAAGAGAAAAAAGGAAGATTGGATAATTTTAAAATTGGTTATTTCGGAGACGCTTATAACAACGTAACGTACGATTTAATGCGGATTTCTGCGATTCTTGGTTTAAAATTAGATGTTGCCTGTCCTGTTGGATCAGAATACACGCCTGAACAAATCGTTCTTGATGAAGTCTCTCAAATATCAAAAGAAACTGGGGCATACGTAAATATTATCCATGATGCCTATAATGCTGCGAGAGATTCTGATATTATCTATACCGATTCTTGGATGTCATATGGCATTCCTATTGAAAAGGAAGAAGAACGACGGAAAATTTTCACACCCTTCCAAGTCAACTCACAGATAATGGAAACTGCTAAATCAGACGCAATTTTTATGAACTGCTTACCAGCTAAACGAGGTTACGAACAAACCACTGAAGTCATAGATGGCCCTCAATCTTTTGTCTTCGATCAGGCAGAAAATAGATTACACAGTCAAAAGGCAATTATGCTCTTTTTAAGAGGGAAATTCTAAAGGAGAAAGGAAATAGAATCTCTTAAGACCTTGAAGTAGAGAATTTAATCTTTTTTTATATGTCTATTAGATTTAAAAAATAATAAGAGCTTTGACAAATTTTACGAGAAAAGCTTTAAATAAGAAGTAAAATATTATTATTTTTCATTTGCTTTTATTTTGTTTGTTGTAAAGGTTCTCTTGAATGAAAACTCTAATTGTTGCGCTCGGAGGAAATGCTCTCATAAAGCCGGGAGAAAGAGGAACGCCCGAACAGATGATTAACAATTTACAAGCACCTATAAAGCAAATTGCTGAACTATCTGAAAAATACAATATTATTATTACTCATGGGAATGGTCCTCAAGTAGGTGCACTGCTTCTCCAACAAGAAGCGTCTGATGAGATTACAAGAATGCCTTTGCAGATATTAGTCGCTGAAACTCAAGGACAAATAGGCTTTTTAATTGAATCTACTCTTGACGAGGAACTTATGCGACTTGGTACTGATCTGGAAAAATATTTCTTGACAGTTTTAACTTATGTAGAAGTTGACCCTAATGATAAAGCATTTACTCGCCCTACAAAACCAATTGGTCCTGCCTACAAGAGAAAGCGCTCTGGATACGTGAAAACATCAAAAGGATGGAGGCGGGTGGTCCCTTCACCAAAACCAATAAGGATAGTTCAATCTCGAGAAATTAAGAAGTTAATGCAGGAGAATTTTATCGTTATATCATGTGGTGGCGGTGGAGTTCCCGTTATTAAAGAAGGTCATCGCTTTCAAGGAGTTGAAGCTGTTATAGACAAAGATTTAGCTAGTGCAAAATTAGGAGAACAAATAGATGCAGATATCCTAATTATTGCGACTGATGTCGAAAAAGTTGCCTTAAATTACGGCAGAGTAGATTATAAATACCTCGATAAGGTTTCAACTACCGATGCTAAAAATTATTTAAGACAAGGGCATTTTCCTCCGGGAAGCATGGGCCCTAAAATTCAAGCAGTTATTAACTTCTTAGAATCAGGCGGAGAACGAGCTATTATTACATCAATAGAAAAAATTAAAGAAGCTCTCGAAGGTAAAACAGGTACTCATTTCTTTATAGAAGATAATAGAAATGTGTAAAATATAATTGAAGGTAAGAACTTTTAAACTACTAGTACATCTTCGATAATTTTAAGAGCCCAATCGATTTGATCCTTAGTTATAATTAGCGGAGGGGCAAAGCGAATAGTAGTAGAATGAGTATGTTTAGCTAACACTCCATTATCTTTAAATAATTCTACAATGTGTCTTGCATCTGATTCAAACTCGATCGCCATCAACAAACCTTTACCTCTAACTTCTTTTATTGGTACTATCGTCTTCTTTTCTGCTATTTTACTAAGACCATCTAAGAAATAGGCTCCAAATTCTTTGGACCGTTGTGCTAAATGATCGTCAATATGAACTTCTAAAGATTTCATAGCGACAGCCGAAGCTAAAGGATTTCCACCAAACGTGCTTCCGTGAGTTCCAGGTTTAATAACTTCAGGACCAATGATGTCTTTAGTAGTTACTACTGCAGAAACAGGGTAAACGCCTCCTCCAAGTGCTTTTCCGAGCAAAATAACATCAGGTTTGACATCTTCGTGATCGCAAGCAAATAATTCTCCAGTTCTCCCAAAACCAGTTTGAATTTCGTCAGCTATCATTAGAACATTATATTTTGTGCAAATTTCTCGAACTTTTTTAACAAATCCCTCTGGGGGAATTTTTACCCCTGCTTCCCCTTGAATTGGCTCGAACAAGAAAGCTGCTACATTTTCAGGGCCTAATTCTAATATATTATTTTCTAATTCTTCAGCATCTCCATAAGGAATCGTAATAAAACCAGGAGTGTAAGGTCCAAAATTTCCGTAATATCTTACTGCTTCTATATCTGTACTAAATCCTACAATCGTTATGGACCTTCCATGAAAATTATCTCTACAGATAATTATTTTAGCTTCATTTTTAGGTATTTTCTTTTTAATATAGCCCCAAGCTCTGGCAACTTTTAACCCCGTGGATACAGCTTCAGTGCCAGTGTTCATAGGAAGGGCCATGATACCAGATTTATCAGGATCATTGACATGAGATCCTACTACTTCACATAAGCGTTTAAGAAAAGGACCCATTACATCGTTATAAAAAGCTCGAGAGGTTAGTGTAACTTTATCAGCTTGTTCTTTTAATGCTTTGATAATTTCTGGATGACAATGTCCTGTATTTTGCGAAGAGTAAGCGGATAAACAATCTAAATATTTTTTTCCTTCTGGATCGTAAACCCATACTCCTTCTGCCCTTGAAATAACAACGGGAATAGGGTGATAGTTATGAGCACAGTATTTGTCATCCATTTCCATATAATCTTTTGAATTTGGCATGAAATTTCACTAATGGTTTTATTTATTAGTATGAAAGTAAATTTATATTATTTTTTGAATATAGAGTTTTTATGTTACTGATAGATATTATTGGGAAATGTGTGGGTATAAATACTCCATTTAATTAGAAGAAAGAATAACATATCTTACATATAATTAAGAGCGAGCGAAACTTTAATTTCTTGATTAATTAAGTAGTAATTGTGAATATTGAATGAAGTTTCCCAGTAAATATCTATCTAATCTGGTTATCGCAAACCTTCTATGGAGTTTTATACCTATAGTTGTATTGGGCTTGTTTTCTGAAATTTCAATTTTGACTATAATTTTTCTTCGTTTTTTCATTTCTGGGATGTTTTTATTTGTTATAGCAATTTTGCTAGTGCTTATAAACAACTACTTGAACAAGGAAAAGAAGATAAGCCTAAAGGAGTTGTTTTTAAATTTAAGGCATAGGAATAGAAGATTTTATAGAATTCGGCAATATAATTATTACTTTCTTATAGGATTCTTTGGGATTATTCTCCACATTTTATTTTACTTTCTCGCTCTTAAGAAAACATCGATCCCTTTCGCTATGATCGGGATGTTAATGACTATCGTTTTTATTAGCTTTTATGAAAAAGGAGTTAATTATGAGAAATTCGATATCTTTCGAATTTTATTTATTGTAATGCTTTCTTTTTCTATTCTTATCATCACTTCCGTTTCACTCCAAGGCGCAGAGATAAAAAAAGATCCAATAGAATTACTTGGATTAATTTACTTGGTGTTATATTCAATAACGGGCTCCTTTCTCTATATTAGTATAGATAGAGATTCTTTCTCAAAAAAAGAATTGGAAAATATTAACGTCAACAAATATTATAAAATTCCTCGTGCTCTTATCAAGATGGCTATCTCATTTATTTCAGGAGTAATATTGCTCATACCAATATCGATATTAATAGCATTACTGCCTTTTGAGACAGACATTACTCAAGAGGTTAGTACGTTCTTTAATGACCTAAAATTTATTTTTGCGATATTAGGGCGTTGGGAAATAATTTATTTGATCATTTTTGCAACCATTCTTCCCTATGTATTAATCTTTTTAGCAAGTGTTAATTGGAAGACTACGAACTTGACGTATAGTCAATGGAGTAGTATATTGGGTTTAATTGATCCTATAAGTACTTTAATTTTTTCTGTGCTACTTGTAAATGAATTTTTCCCTCATGGATATTTGATTATTGTTATCGTGTTTTTAGTCATAACTATTGTCCTTCGCTATGCACATGAAGTAAAGAATGTTGTTCAAGCAAGGATATTGTTAAAAATTAAGAAAGGTAGCTTAAAACTTATCCCTATTAAAATTTTAAGATTTTATGGAGTAAAGGAAATTGATTCTCTAATTGGTGAGTATGATCTTATGCTCCATGTTAAAGTTAATTCATTTAAAGATTTCCATTATTTAATTAATAGGAAATTAAAACTCATTGATGAAATTTTAGCTTTAAATGTACAATTTGTCGATAAGATTGAAAATTAGAACTATTAATGAAAAAGAGGTGAGAGTATATTAATGAGAGCGATTATAATGTGTAAATTAGGAATGAATGTAATCAAAAAAGTAATAGAAGAACTGAAAAGCATACCAGAAATTAAGAAGGTCATGTCTTTAACTGGAGATTACGATCTATTGGCTGAAGTTGAAGTAGAAACATCCGAAGAATTATTCGATATTTTTTCTGAGAAAATAGATTTAATAGATGG
>JAGXNZ010000118.1 GCA_019894655.1 Promethearchaeota archaeon
TTATTTTAATGACAACTCCTCTCGGTTCCATTTATGGGTGGTTTATTCCAATTTTTATCATGATTTTAGGACTCACCTTTCTAAAAAGGGGATTCCCGACTTCTGAATCAGTAAAAAAAATGGTTCAAAACATTACCCGTAAAATTATGAAGAAAGCAAAGAATCAGGAGGAGTTAGCAGAATTAAATACAAAAATAGAAGTACAGTTAGCCTCTGAAGGAGATTCAATACAAGGTTTTATAACTCGGGGGTCAGAGTTGTATTACATTTTAGCAATTGGATTTGGCCTTTTTGTTGGTGTTAATTCAGGATTATTTGGAGCAAGTTCTGGACTAGTTTTTGTGTTAGCACTTGTAATAATCTATGGATATCCTCTCAAAAAAGGAGTTGGAACAGCTCTAATTTTAAGTATAATTATCAGTTTTTGCACATTTATCTTTTATCAGTTTTTCGGTATTACTATTAAAGGAAAGCTATTTCTTAATTTCGAGCTTTCATTATACCTTGCAATTGGTTCAATTATAACCGGAATAATAGCTTCTACATATATACAGAAATTATCTGCAAAAACAATGGGGCGTGTTGTTGGGCTCATTATTTTCGTCTTAGGTAGTCTCTCATTGACTTTTTACTTCATTACTTAAATCTTGAATAGGTTGAAATAGAGGAAAATCATCTCTCTATATAGCCTTCTGTAATTTTTGTAGCTGTTCTTTTATTTGTTGAACTCCATTGTTTAAAATGTTATTTGCAATGAATGCGGACTCATCTTTTGCTTTTATTTTTAAAATTTTCATTTTTAACTTCAACGCGTCGGTTAACACCTCTACATTTTGCTCATCAATTCCTTTTATTATTACATCAAGAATGTGTAATGCAAGCTGTAATTTACCCTTAATAAACAGATTATTTGCATGTTCTAGATATTTACTTTCACTATTTAATTTTAAAAATTCTCGAGCAATATCAACCGTCCTGGATGGAAAAAGATCGGTCGGATTTCCACTATTGTACCACCCATGGTAAAGCCTATAGACTGCATGAATGGCAAAACGATAGCATCCATATGTACACCTTAAAATCTTATGTTTTTTGAATTTTTCAGGGTAAATTTCTAGCATTTCGTGGTAAATCTGTTCGAACCATTTTCCTTCGTTTAGTCTTTTCACCACTTCATCGTGAACAAAATGCATAACTTCTGCTGTAATTGATAACGCATCTCTAACATTATCCTTACCTTCGATAAGTCTTCCATGACCAGGAACTAAGTATTCTGCATTTTTATCACTCATTTTTTCCATTGCTACAGCCCAATCTTTAGGATATCTTTGGACCTTAAATGGATTACCTATATTAGGGAAGGATGAAACCATTAAGTCGCCTGTACAAATAGTCTTCTTTTCAGGGACCCATAACCATATTGAATCGTCAGTTTCACCTATATCGTGGTAAATCTTGAAATTTAGTTCACCTAATTTAAATGAATAAGAAGATTCATTTCCTTTAAGAATAATGGTAGGGTCTAATGTTTCGCGAGCAGAAACGACAGCATCTCGTCCCCTACCACTTACAGAGGCAAATTGTTGCTTATTTATCCAATCGTGATACTTGTCGAGAATTTCGTATTTCTCAAATCGTCTTATACAATTCTCATGAGCAATTACTTCGGGCATATCCCAACCTTTTTTTCTTATTTCCTCTATAAAAGAACCATAGCCAAAAGCGTGATCAAAATGCCCATGTGAATAGATTATGTATTTGACGGTTTTGCTTGTAATCCTCCTTAATTTTTCGAAAGTTTTCTGGGCGAATTGCCGTATTGGAACATCAAAGATCACTAACCCTTCCTTTGTATCAAAAACACAAGTATTTGCCATATTAGGGACAAAAATACATGTGTTATTTTCAAAAGTTTTTGACGGAAACCACCCAAAAAAATCACTCATTCCATCAGTTATTTTTCTTATCATAAATTAATCTTCAACCATTTTAAATTTCTTATAGGTTATAAACAAAACTTATTTATGAAGAAATTTATATTTTTAAAATATCTTATGAAGCGTACAAGAATGCTAAATAGAATTGGTGCAATTTCGATAGTTCTATTTATTTTCTTAAGCTTATGTTCAAAAATTGATATTATTACTGCAAATGAGATTGGACCATCCCAAAGATTTTATACTAATTTCGTTTTAGACGAATATTCAAAATTTAATAATAATATTCAAAATGTAAATTCTATTAATATTACATTATCATCATCTTCATGGTCTATTCAAGATATTGAGCTTAATTTTACTGATATAAAATTTAGTAAAGAATTAAAAATAATTGAAGACCAAAATTACACTGGTATTTATAGTCGTGTTTATTATCAAAACCCCGTATCGTATAATCTTGGGTTGGGGATACAACTCAAATTAACTGAACCTACTACTATTTTTGGGGTTGATCTCTATGGTGCAAAAATAGAACAAACCCATCTCACGATTATAGATTTTCAAATTAGGGGCTATAACACATTAAATAATAAACCTAATAGCTCAGTTTATTCAACAATGGAAATAAATATGTCAACTACTGAAGGATGGCATAGACAAATCTTTCCTAGCTCTATTTTATTGTCTGAAGGTAATTACTTTTTAGTAATAAATGGTTCTAATCTTAATATAAAATATGACGATAGAATTTGGTGGTATTATAACAACATCAGTTCTAATAATCCGAGTTTATACACATCTTATTACACTCAAACTGGTCAGTGGAGCGCAGGAATACAGAATCATACCTATTTACATAAATTGATTCAGAAAGTGAATACTCCAGTTTATCCAGAAGAAATTAATATGACTGCTAACATTGATAATCAGGTGTATCCGATATCTAATAATACACACGAAGGAGAAGGATATTTAGGAAAGACTATAGTCAATTTCTCACCGATTAGTGAAAGTTACCAAATTATAGTGAACAACCAAGCTTCAGAGAGTCTACTTTTTAATGTTAGTTATTCCGTAACTCTTTCCAATAATCTTTATTCTCTAAGTTCCGTTGTAATCCAAGAAGGTACAACAAATATATGGAGTGTAAAACCTACAATTGTGAGACAACCCACTAATTATAGCGTTCTATTTAATTATTCCAGTAGCTGGGAGAACATAAGCGTATTGAGAGACAATGTTACTATTTCATTAGGTGTCGTAGTAGATACAACAAGTTACAAAATTATTATTCTAAACGATTCAATATCTAATGGAGCAGATTGGGAGATTACTGCCTTTTCTCCTAATATTGAGTTTGATTTAAATGTTCAAAAAACTGAATATGTATTAGGTCAAGAGATACAATTCTTACTTCGTACACCCATCTTATCTGGAACATATACTTTTATTTTACTTGATTCTGCGGGCATATGTGTACAGAATCAGGCAATAACATACCCCTCTGGAACTCTCTTTTCGTACAATCTTAGCTTAACTGATCTTGAGGGCACTTATACTGCTTATGTGTTCTGGTTTAGTGATCGTGGAACTAATGCAGGTGTAGAATCGCAAATATTTAAGATTTCCCTTAACATACCAACGCCAGAATTTCCATTACCTTTAATAATTTTTATAATTCTTCTTGGAGGAGTTATAGTGGGATTGGTGTCATACATAACATACAAGAAGATCAACTCCCTTCAAAGAACTAAGCTAGAAAAATTCATAAGTCGATGTAAAGATATCTTAAATATTAACGAAATCATCGTCATTGATAGGAAATCTGGAATCGATGTTTTCTCCCAATCGTTTGGTGGAAGAAAACTAAATACTACCCTAATTTCAGGATTCATGCAAGCTATTAGTAGCTTTGGTGCGACGATATCAGAAGCAGCGATGGAATCTAGTACATTGAATATAGAATACAAGGATTCAATAGTAATGCAAACTGACTTTGTTAATTTAAAATTAATTATTACATTAAAAGAAAAACCTTCTCCTAATTTTAAATTTATGATGGAAGACTTAGCCCATGATATATATAACCAATATGGAGAAAAGCTAGACAAATTCACAGGAGTTTTGACACCTTTCCATAATATGAATGATTTAATAAAAAAGCATTTGAATACTTCGTTTCTTTTCCCCCTAAAAATTGTAGAAAACCCTAAGATCAAGCTAAATATGTTTGAGAAAGAGATGATTGTTAAAGCCCGAACTGTTATGAAAAAAAATAATTTCAACCATTTCAATTCGCATAATTTAATGCCAGAAAATACTTGTACTCCTAAAGATTGTCAAACCCTTTTTAATCTGATTGAAAAGGGGATATTTCAACCGACTGAAAAATGATTTTACTAAATACCTTAGTATTTTTATATCTAATCTCTCAGTAAAATAAAAAAAAAA
>JAGXNZ010000119.1 GCA_019894655.1 Promethearchaeota archaeon
GTTGGTTGGATGCCCGATGGACATGTTGATAAGGCAGGAAATATATACCAAAAACCAATTAAATGGTATGGTCAAGTAGGATTTGGTCCAATTGAAGTTGCTGCATATCCTGAAGGGCATGTAGGATATCCAAGTAAAGCTAGTTTTGAAAAAGGTAAGCCAGGCATGGAAGCATTTTTGGATTATTTAGAAAAATTAGTTAATGATATTTTAAAAACATACCCACCAGGACAATTACCACCGATAGAAGGAATTACGCAGAGAGATCCTAAAGAAATTGAACCTTATATTAAAGGACCACTCAACGGTGGAAAAAGCATTTATGAATTGAGGTATCCCCCTTAAAATATTTTATTTTAAGGGTTTTATAATTAGCCTTTGGGAAGGATTTCAAAAAAGCATCCACACATCTTGAGGTACATAGAGAGATTTACTTAATTTTTGATTTTTGTATTAACTCTAAAGTATTAGCAACATTTTTGGCAATCCCATCCCAATTCTTAGAAGCTACTAAATCCTTTGTAATGAGCTTAGAACCTATTCCCACTGCAACAACTCCGGCTTCAAACCAGGATTCTATACTTTCTTCAGTAATATCAACGCCTCCTGTTGGCATTATTTTTGTCCATGGGTTTGGCGCTAAAATCGCTTTTACAAAATTTGGACCTCCTAAAATACCCGCAGGGAAAATTTTTATGATTTCACTTCCTAATTCTTCTGCACGTGAAATTTCAGTTGCAGTTCCGCATCCAGGAGAATAGGGAATTCGTCTTCGATTACAAATTTTAGCAATATCTGGATTTAAAGCAGGTCCTACTATAAAATTCGCACCAGTGTTGATATATAGGGCTGCCGTATAAGGATCGATTACGGAACCAACACCAAAAATAAGTTGTGGCTCTTTAGTTTCAAAATATTTAACTAAATTAGCAAATATTTCAAACGCAAAATCACCTCGATTTGTAAATTCTATTATTTTTCCCCCACCTTTAGCAATAGCACTTATAATATTTTTCGCAACTTCAAAATCGCCGTTGTAAAAAACCGGGACTAAACCTTGTTCTATGATCGCATTGTAAACTTCGATACTACTAAATCTTACCATAACCATCACATCATATTTAAAATTTATCGGGATACACGACCAGATGTATCACCAGACATTAATTTAAGAACTTCATCAACTGATACTAAATTAAAATC
Source organism: Promethearchaeota archaeon (assembly GCA_019894655.1). The sequence continues at coordinate 1,204 of JAGXNZ010000119.1, forward strand.
TCCAAATATAGTATGTTTCAAACACGACGCTGCAACAGCAAAATTTAAAACTTGTTGGAGATCATTTTTATATGTCAAAAATCCGTAGATTAACCCTCCCATAAACGAATCGCCTCCTCCAACCCTATCGACAATATGCGTTATGTCGTATTTTGGAGCGACGTACAACATTTTTCCGTCGTAAAGAACTGCCGACCAAGTATTATAACTAGCAGAAATGGAGCCCCTTAGAGTAATTGCGATGTATTTTATATTAGGAAAAGCGTTTACTACTTCTTCTACAACATATTTATAATTTTGTGCATTAATTTCTCCAGATTTAATATCTGTATCAGGGGCTTTTATGCCTAACACTTTTTCGGTATCTTCTTCGTTTCCGATAACGATATCGCAATATTTTAAGAGTTCCGGCATTACTTCTAAGGGTTCTTTACCATATTTCCATAATTTACTTCTATAATTAAGGTCGCAAGAAACCGTGAGACCCTTCTCTTTTGCGACTTTAACTGCCTCAAGACAAATATCAGATAAATTTTGAGAAATAGCCGGTGTGATTCCCGTCAAATGAAACCAGCGTGCACCTTCAAAAATTAGATTCCAATCAAACATGGCGGGTTCTGCTGTTGAAATAGCAGAATTAGCTCGATCATAAATAACTTTACTAGGTCGAGCTGAAGCTCCCTTCTCAAGATAGTAAATACCAAGTCGATTCCCTCCTCTTACGATTTTATCAGTATTTACATTGTATTGCCTTAGAAATTGAATGCATGCATCTCCGATGTCATTTTTCGGGATTCTTGTAACAAAGTCTACAGGAATGCCAAAATTTGCTAAGGAGACAACAACATTAGCTTCCCCACCTCCATATATTATATCAAACGATCTTGCCTGTGTAAAACGCATGAAACCTGGAGGTGAAAGCCTTAACATTATTTCACCAAAAGAAACTATGCTTTTATTCGTATAGTTTCTCCCCATTATAATTTAATCACAATTAATAGTTAAGAAGGTTTTTCTAATAAATAATTTATTCTAACTTGTAAATTTGGTTAAACATATAGAAATAATCATATATAAATATTAATTTTTATCTTTAAAATTAAAGCAGCAATTCGAAAAAGTTAAAAAAAAAGTATAATTTTTTAAGTTTAAAAATTTTTCATTTATATTTTACCTCGTTTTTGAACAACTGCTAATGAAATTATTCCGATTACTAGAAAGATCAAATAGTAAATAGTAATTCCTATAAAAATTATTTTTACTAGAGTATTTTTAATTTAGCTTTATTGTAAAATAACTAATGTACTCACTCTCTTCTTACAAAAGTCCCTAATACTATAAAAGCGGCTCCAATAAATGGTCCAATCACACCAAAAAATGGTGTATATCCTCCTCCAGTAGCGATCCAGTGATTAAATCCATATATATTATAGAATGATTCCATCATGATAATCCAGAACAGAGTAGAAACGATCACTAATAGTGCTAAAACAATCATCTTCCATCGGAGTTTTTTAAAAGGCAGTGAAGCTCTTAGATATATACTGGTAAGTGCAATTGCCATGAGAGCGCTTGAAAATATAATTAATGCAAGTATCGTAGAAATCGCGACTAGCATTAAATCTGTTCTTAAAAGATATATAGCAAGGGGTTCAACATCTACACTTATTTGAGTCATCCAAACGAAATAAAGAGTTGGAGTTGTATCATTATAACTGGTCGGTGTCAAAATTGAAATTAATATAAGTATACCTCCAATGAGGTTCAGAATCCAAAGATATTTTCTAATTTTCATATAAATTCATTTCCTACTTTTATATATTATGTTATCAACTTCGAAGTAGCGTCAACTATTAAGCTTTATGATCAATTCTTAGGATAGACTAGTGATTCTATTTTTTTTTCCTTATTATTAGAGTTTTTAACATAGCAAAAATTGTTTCAACCTATCTTATATGTTGTTATTTATTTTGTGTTAAACGAGGAGAAGTTAAATTCGCGAAAGTAAATTAATGACCTTGGAGGAAGCAATTTCCACTTATGTTCAAAATGGTGATCTGGTTGGAATTGGAGGGCTTTCTTTTTGGAGAAAGCCTATAAGTGCGTGTAGGGAGATTATAAGGGGGAAAAAAAAGAATTTGTCAATTTGCACATTTGTGGGGGGAATTGAAGTGGATATGCTTGTTGCGAGCAAATGTGTTTCAGAAGTTAGAGCGTGTTATGTAGGAATGGAGATTTTTGGTATGGCTCAACATTACCGTAAAGCTGTTGAATCGGGTTTAATTAAAGTTTCTGAGGAGAGCGAAGCATCTATAGCTTTAGGATTAAAAAGCTCGTACTTAAAAGTCCCATTTATGCCTTTAAAAGGGATGATTGGTACTGATTTCCCTAAGGTTCGGAACGACATAAAACAGTTTGAAGATCCTTTGGGTTCTGGAACTCAATTGATGGCATTACCTAAAATAGACTTAGATGTTGCAATCTTACATGTCCCCTATGCGGATGAGTATGGTAACGGAAATATAGCAGGAGCAGTTTGGATGGATGATGATATGGCCAAGACTGCAAAAAAAACAATTATAACATGCGAAAGATTAGTGGAGACTGAAGATATTAGATATTTACAAGGGAAAGCACAACTACCTATGCAAACTAGTGACGCTGTTATTAAAATACCGTTTGGAGCTCATCCTACATCTTGCTACGATCACTATACATTCGATGCGCTTCACATTCAAGAATATCTTAAAACGCCTTTTGATGAATATAAGCGTAAATTTATTAATATAGATAATCAAAGCCAATATTTAGAAAGAGCAGGGGGAGCTCAGACTATATTGAATATATTATTATAGGGGGAATGAAACAAAAAATGAGCTTAAATTCAAAAGATTATACAATTGATGAAATAATA
>JAGXNZ010000120.1 GCA_019894655.1 Promethearchaeota archaeon
ATGACTTATATAAACTAATGCATGGAGGAGAACAATGTGAAGGTAATCCTGATAATATAAATCTTATTTTAAAGGGTATTAAAAACATACTACAAGCTGGAAAAGATTCAGGAGCAATTGTAAATTGTATCACATACACTACCCCATTATCAAACGGTGATTCGAAGGCAATGATTTCATATTTTCAAGAGAAATTCGGAATTAAGACATGTTTAACGCTATTTAATCCTGTAATTCACCGCACTGCTAATCCCTCTTGGGAACCTAATAATGACCAGATAAAAGATGCGTACGAACATAGAGATCGAACGAACTATCCTGATGATCCATCCTGTGGTCCGATGGATGTATCAAAATTCTACTGCGGAACTGTTGTATGCGTAACTTCTGAAGGTTGGTTAGTACCTTGCTCAGTTATAAGAACTAAAGAATTTGGAAGTGTTCACGATGAAAGCTTAGAATTTCTAGTAGAAAAAACTAAACAGCGTCTTCTAATGTTAGATTTTAGGGATCCTTCCAAATTACCTGGAAACTGTGGATCTTGTTCCAATAATTCAAACTGTTTTGGTTGCCGGAGTAGTGCTTATTATTATAATGGAGACCTAATGGCTGCGGATCCAAAGTGTGGTCAATTCTCTGCAAATTCTCCTATGAAAGTAATGGAGGAATAATTCGCAGTTTCAATTTAGCACTTATGGTTCAATTATTATTTTCTCTAATTTTTAGATAAAAACTTTAAATATTTGCAACAATGTATACAATTCTATGGTGGAACATAAACGATACGATTTCAGCGTTAATGATGTAAGTGAAGTTTATGCTGGACCTGGTGGAAAGCTCTGGGAATTACTTATGGGGGAACAAATACATGTGGGTGGTCCAGAACAAACAGATTTACTTGCTAAAAAAGCGGAAATTGATAAAACCGGACAAAATATTATCCTTTTAGATATTTGCTCTGCTTTGGGAGGACCTGCTAGACATTTAGCTGAAAAATACGGAATAAATGTAGTGGGTCTTGATATTACTCCAGAAATGGTGTTGGAAGCTAAAAAAAGAACTGCAGGAAAACCTTATGCGAGTAAGATCGAATTTAGAATTGGATCAGGGCTTGATATCCCAGCCCATCAAAATTCATTTGATGTTGTGTGGGGTCAGGATGCTTGGTGTTACATCCGTGATAAAGTGCGCCTGCTAGCGGAGACGTGGCGTGTGCTAAAACCGGGGGGCACATTAGCATTCACCGATTGGATATGGGGGCCTGTGAAAGTATCAGATGAAGAATCTGATTTTCTCATGACATTTATGGTGTTTCCTGATCTGCAAACTTTAGATGGATATTCTGAGTTATTAAAAGCTGTGGGGTATGATTTGGTAGAAAGGGAGGATCTTCAAGTGGATTTTGCAAAACATATGGACATTTATATTGATACACTCCAAAAAGCTAAACCAGATATTGAAGTTGGTTTTGGTGCAGAACTTTATATCAGCGCAGAAGAGGGAGTCCTTGCCTGGCAGAAAGCGGCTCATGAAAAAAAAGTAGGAAGAGGACTCTGGATAGCCAAAAAACCTTAATTTTAATAAAATAATTATCTTTTTAATAATGCCTAAATTAGCTCTTATTATTTTTATTAAAGTCCCAATTCCAGGCTTAGTTAAAACAAGACTTTCCCAAACTACTTGTTTAGATGATGTAGATGTTACTTTACTCGCAGAAGCCATGTTTAAAGATACATTAGTCGCAGCATCTGAAAGTATTGCAGATGTGATTGAGATAGGTTTTTTTCCTAAAAATGAATTTTCAAGAATTAAGAAAATTGTAGATTTAGTACGAATTGCCGAGAATTTATTGAAGCCTATTAATTATTCAGTTCAAACTGGTATAAATTTCGACGAGAGATTTTCTTCAATTGTAAGGAATTCATTTGAAAAAAAAGATGATATAATAGTAATCCTTGGAGCAGACTTACCATATCTACATATGTCCGCTATAAATACTGCATTTAATTCCTTAGATGCTAATCAAAATAAGAAACGAGTTGTTCTTGGCCCCGCAGGAGGTGGTGGAGTATATTTGGTGGGAATAACAAAAGAATTTTCACCTAAGTGGTTTGTAGAGTATGAGTTATTTAGAGGAGGGGTCGAAATATCACAATTTGTAAAATTATGTGAGAAAGAAAATTTTGAGCTTGAAATGCTTCACCCATTAATTGACATTGACATTGAAGAAGATCTGGTTTCTTTACTAGCCTTTATAGATACTAAGGACGTAGTTAAACATTATTATGAATTTCATTTTCCAAAATATACGGCTCAAGCTGTCAAAACATTAGGTTTATACATTAAAGACAAAACGGGCGAAACCAGGAAACGGAAAATAGGTAAAAGAAAGGAGAATCTATTTTAAATGATTAGCGTAATTATTGTTACTTTAAATGAGGTTGAAAACCTTAAAAATACTATAAAAATAGTTAGAAATTCGGCTCTTTTAAACTCGGGTAAATCTTTGCCTATAGAAATTATTGTAAGTGATGGTGGCTCAATTGATGGTACCTTAGAACTAGCTGAAGAGTTTGCTGATAAAGTTGTTTATTCTCAAAAGGGAAGATATATTCAATTGAATACCGGTGTGAAGGCTTCTAACGGTGATATCTTAATATTTTTACACGCTGACATAGTTTTACCACGAGGAGCAATTTTAAGAATTCTTAAAAGTTTTCAAGATCCTAAAGTTTTAGGAGGCGCATTTAAGAAATGTTGGAATTGGAGTCCAAATGTTACCTTATCAAAGTTTCTCGAGATTTCTGCAAATTTTTGGCAAGGATTTGGTAATTGGTTAACACAGCTAATTAAAGAATTTCCTGGGGATAATGCTTTTTTCATTAGACGAGACATATTTGATCAATTAAATGGATTTTCTCCTATGTGGATTTGCGAAGATTTTGATTTAAGTAGGAGATTACTGAAATATTCGAAAAAAATAGAAAAAAAATTATTTAAAAAAATAAGCTATAAGAAAAAAATAGCATATATTCGCTCTCCAGTTAAATCATCCACTAGGCGATTTGAAACCTATGGCTTCTTCAGATCGGTGTATTTGTGGTTTAAGATTTATTGGCTTTGGCGAGCAGGCTTTTCTCAAGATAAACTTAGAAAACTTGTCCCTAAGTACAATACTATTCCTCAATACACTAAACGATCTATCCTAAGGTTTTAGAATATTAAAGGTATAAATAAGATCTAATAAAATAATAAATATTAGGAAGGACTTATAAATTGAATTAACTATGGTATTACAAATTTATCAGATTGTTATCTTAATTTCTATCGGTGCCCTCGTAGGAATAAGCATAAGCTTTATTGGTCAAACTGGTCTAGGAATTGTGCTTCCTATTATACTGTTATTCACTGGAGATGTGTTTTTAGCTATTGCCATAAATTTGCTAAATGACTTGATTACTTCTGCCACTGTATCAATGGGATATCTCAGGAAAAAGCAGTTTAAAATACGATTAGATATCTTTATGATAATCGTTATTGGAATAGTTACCACATTTTTCGGTGTATTTATTTTGATGACAACTCCACTAGTATCCATCTATGGGTGGTTTATTCCAATGTTCATTATGGTCTTAGGGTTTCTCTTTCTAAAGAGGGGGTTTCCTACCTCTGAATCAGTAAAAAGAATGGCTCAAAGTATTGCGCGCAAAGCCATGAAGAAAACAAAGAATGAGGAGGAACTTGCTGAAATTGATAAAAAAATTGATGAGCAGTTAGGCTCTGAAGAAGATTCTATTCAAGGATTCATATCTCGAGGCTCAAATATGTACTACATTTTAGCAATTGGATTTGGTCTTTTTGTTGGTGTCAATTCGGGGTTATTTGGTGCGAGTTCGGGACTAGTGTTTGTATTAGCACTCGTAATAATATATGGTTATCCTCTCAAAAAAGGAGTTGGTACAGCTCTAATTTTAAGTATGATAATTAGTTTTAGCACCTTCACATTTTATCAAATTTTTGGTCTTACAATTAAAGGAGAATTATTTTTTAGTTTCGAACTTTCATTATATTTAGCAATCGGCTCGATCATAACAGGAATAATAGCTTCTACATATATTCAAAAACTATCTGCCAAAACAATGGGGCGTGCTGTTGGACTTGTTATTTTCGTCTTAGGCAGTCTCGCACTGACTTTTTACTTTATAACTTAAATCTTTAAAATATTGAATTAGAGATAAAAATTCTCTCTATATAGTTTTCGGCAATTCCATTAGCCTCATTTTTATCTTATGAGCTTCATTTTCCAAGATATTAATTGCTATGAAGGAGGATTCATTCTTTGCTTTTTCTTTTAAAATGTTCATTTTTAAATTTAAAGCATCGGTTAACACTTTTACATTCTGCTCATCAGTTCCTTTTATTATTATATCAAGAA
>JAGXNZ010000121.1 GCA_019894655.1 Promethearchaeota archaeon
GGTCATATTGATAAAAGTTAAGAGAAATCGTCTCTTCAGAGCAATTTTACGCTCGTTTGATGAACATCTTAATCTTTACATTGAAGATGCATCGCAACTTTTCGAATATCTGGATGAAGACGGGAATATTAAAGAAGAACATGAAACTCTTGGCAATATCGTGTTACGTGGGGACAATGTCATCTTTTTGAACCTTGCTAGTTAGTATGATAAGATTCTAATCCATATTCCATTGGTTTTCGCATTGTACTTAAAAATCCTGAATGATTTTTACTTTCATTTAGATTAGGTAAAAAACATATAAGAGTTAAATTCTTTCAATAAATGAGAAACTTAGTATTATATTTGAGTGATTTAGTTATTTAAAAAGAGATACTAATAAGTGATTGAACCAGAAAGTATCAAACTCCGAAATTCATTGGTAATTAGTCCCAATTTAGGTCATCCTCTATTCATCGGCATGGATCGTGAATTAGCTCCGACTAAATTTGAAGTAAATCTTTTATTTGTAAGTAATATTACGGATTCATCGAATTTTGAGAATTTTTTAAGGGATACTATAAAACTCGTTCCAATTTTCGAATATAAGTGGAAGTTAGCGAAATTACTTGAAAAAAAAAAAAAGGGGATTTGGGCTAGAATAAAAAGTTTTTTTTCCAGAGACAAGAAACGCAAAGAACAGGAGTCTCAAGTAATTAAGGAATTTACTGACTCAAGGGGTAATACTTTTGATATGGTCCAAAGGGAGAAGATAGAAAAGTTAAAACCGCGGGCTTTTCGAGGGGATATAATAGACTGTATAGTTTTAAATGTTAAGAATGTGTATGAGTGTGAGATCGATAGTCCAGAATACGACGATTATCTTAGTCCTCAAAATTATTTAGTCAGACATGAAATTTATGGGAGCTTAAATAAATTCTACTCAGCGACAATTCATTTTAACCTGACAGATGAGGTTGTTGAGTTTCTAAAGAGTTTTACCTTCGTAATGTTTGATATTCTCCTGCAAAATCCGAATAAAGGTGATCGGATTAATTATCACTCCATTGTAATTTCAAAAAATGATTGGACCAATTTTAAATTTTTGCACGCTACAGATTTACATCTAGCTGAAAGAAACGACAGAATCTATGAGATTGTTAAAAAATGGCAGAAATTAGTTAGAAAATCAGAAGTTAGCGAAATTTTAGCTCAAGGTGCTAAAGCAGTCTCTTTTTTTCAGAGACTGTTAATGAAAAAACCAGAGGAAAAAGTTGAAACAATTAAACCACTGCACAAACGGTATATTAATCCAAATAATAATTTTAGAAACTTTATCAAGCAAGCAAATAAGAGTGTGAATCAGAACGATCTAGATTTTATAGTGCTAACGGGAGATATCATCGATTTTTCTATTCTTTCAAAAATAGATAAAGAGAAGGGCAGGGCTTTTGACTTTAATTATGAATTTAGTAATTGGCGGATTTTTAAAGAAATATTGTTGAACCAACCTCAAAATATGAGAAGGGGAATGGTTTCTGGAGAAGAATTACTCTGTCCAATTCTTACAATACCGGGAAACCATGATTTTCGTCCATATCATTACGATCTTCGTTGGGGTAATTTGTACAAAAAAATAGGATTGAATGGTAACGAAGCGATTGCTTTGAACGAAGAGTTAATGGCAAATCCTATTAGCTCTATTACGAAAAATTTCAGGGCTTTAAAAGCCTATTTAATTGAAATCAATTCGTCATTAGATTTTTCTCTCAAACTTGGAGAGAATATCTTCATTTTTCTAAACTCTGGTTCCGATTCTTTTAAAAACATTATAGATTTTGTTAGTGGACACCCCTCCGTAACTGGAGTTACCAACAAACAAATAAGGTTTTTAGAGAATTTAATAAATAATACCATTAAACATGGAAACACTACATTTCTTATGGTTCATGGGCCTCCAATTAATCCCAAAAAAACCATGAGAAAAACTTTTTCTCTTTCAAAACCAAAAGATAAAATTCTTTCTCTTGAAGAGTTTAAAGAATCTATTATGGAAAAATTGGGGATGCGTCCTTCCTCAATTCGAATCGACGATAAGTTTGACTTAAAATTTGGTACAATCTCCTCAAATTGGGCAAAACTCATTAAATTTTGCCTCGATTATTGTATCCTTACTCTTTCAGGGCATACTCATCAATTAAAAGAGTTTAGGTTGAATAATCCGTATCAAAAATCTATTAATCCTAATCCTACAATTCCATTCAAACTTGAAAAATTAGAAAATCCCGCAGCCGTATATTACGATTACTATTCTGAAAAATTTAAAAATCAAGACGAAGTGGTAAACAACGCTCCTTATGTTGTTCAAACCCCAGCTCTAGGATTAGGGAGTTATACTAAAACGGAATTAGCCGGGGCTTATCGAGAGGTCATAATTGAAAAAGGAAAATTAGCTTCTTTTCAAGTTAAGTACGTAAAACGATAACAAATTGAGGTTTGAATAATTATGTCGTTTTAATGTATAGGTCTTCCTTTTTTATGAATAGCCATACCATAAACATCTTCCATCCCTTCCAAAATCATCTCTGAAATTGTTGGATGGCTATGTACTGTAGTAGCAACATCGTGAACGGTTAACCCATGTTGCATAGCTAAGGAAATCTCGGATATTAATTCGGGTGCTTCAGCTCCAACACAAGATGCGCCCAGTATTTTATCAGTTTTTTTATCAGCAATAATCAGTATGAATCCATCTTCTTCTCCCATACACTTAGCCTTCCCTAACGACACATATGGGAACATTCCAATAAGTAAGTCATATCCCGAATTTTTTGCATTTTTTCTCCTCAGTCCTACTGATCCTATGTTTGGGCTCGTGAAGATAGTCGCGGGAATTACCCGGTAATCAGTAATTTTTTCTTCAACTTGAAACTCGTCTAAACTTGCCAACGCATTTGCCACAGCAACATCGCCTTCATGCCTAGCAACATGAGCAAGCATTAAACCACCTGTAACATCACCGATGGCAAATATTCCTTTTACAGAAGTTTCTAGTGTTTTAGAATCTACTTGAATTGCTCCGCGCTGTGTTTCAATTTTGAAGTCCTCTAATCCTAGATTTCCAGATTCTTTTGCTCGACCTATTGTAACCAGACAGTAATCAGCTTCGAAAATTGATTTTTTAGCAGTTTCTAATTGCTCTCTTGGAACATCAGCTGAAACCGTTGTTGCTTTCACGCCTGATCCTGTATTTATAATCGATAAAACATTTTGTGAAACAAAAATTTCGATACCAAGACTATCAAACTTCTTTTGTATTTCTTTCACTATCATAGGTTCTTCTGATGCAATTGGAGAGGGAAGGTATTCTAGCATCGTAACTTTGCTTCCAAAACTAGCAAAAATATTAGCAAACTCACACCCAGCTACTCCAGCCCCGATAATAAGCAATTTTTCTGGCAAAATTTTAAAGTTAGGGTGTAGGATATCGTCAGTAGTTAATATTCTATCGTGGTCAATATTGAACACAGGAATTAACACTGGGGTTGAACCTGTAGCCAGAATCACCCTTTTAGCTTTAATTTTTTTATTATCTTTCCCTTTAATCGAGATTTCAAATCCATTATTTGCGTTTCCATTCAAAATCTTACCATGACCTATATAGACATCGTTTTTCCAAGCTTTTTCTAATGTCGCAATTCCATCCGTTAATTCTTTAACAACCTTATTTTTACGGGCAACAGCTTTACTGAAATCTAATTTAAATTCACAAAGGATACCATGATCCTCTCCATTTTCCCTAAGTTTTTGAATAAACTCTGCAGATGCATAGAGAGTTTTTGCTGGTATGCAGCCCAGATTTAAACACGTACCTCCTAGCTTGTTTTTTTCAATCAAGGCAACTTTAGCACCAAATTGAGCTGCTCTAATAGAGGAATGGTATCCTCCTGGTCCTGAGCCAATTATTGCAATGTCATACAATTCTGAGCTTGGCATCATTCTTTTGAAATCTTCAACTGTAATATGTATACTTATCTAATTGAGATAGATTATACATACAATATTAATTTTAATTAAATATCTCGAGAAGAATAATTATTTTTTTTCTTTCATATTGTTGATGTAAATGTATATACAAAATTACTCGCAATTAATTCCAGGGAACCTAAAAGGAAATTCCTTAGAGTTAAGAAAAATCGGACTGAAGTCATTGGAAATAGCAATTAACACGGTCGAGCCTGGGAAATTAATTAGAAATGCTATGAAGATATATGAGGAAAACCTCATAATCAAGGAGGATAAATACGATCTCACCAAATTTGAGAGAATTCTTATTATAGGAGGCGGAAAAGCAACCGCTCAAATGGCTATTGCATTAGATCAATTACTAAAATCCTATTCCAGAATTGAATATGAGGGATTTTTAAACATCCCTGAAGATCAAGAACTAAAATATCTTAACTCGACAAATAATATAAAAATGAATTTAGCATCTCATCCCATACCAAATGAAGCTGGGTTAAGCGGTGTTAATAAGATGTTAGAACTTGTTGAAGGTTCTAATAAAGAGGATTTAATAATTTGCTTATTTTCTGGAGGTGGTTCTGCCCTACTACCACTGCCAAAAAAAAACTTAAACCTAGCAGATATTCAAAAAACAAACTCGTTGTTATTAGCTTCGGGAGCGTCAATTCACGAAATTAACACGATCCGAAAACACATCTCTGACTTTAAGGGAGGTAACCTCGCAAAAAGAATCTATGAAAGTAGCAAGGCAACTACCCTGACAATTATAATTTCTGATGTTGTAGGGAATAAATTAGATTCGATTGCGTCAGGTCCTACCATTCCTGACTTAACAACTTTCAGCGACGCATATCAAGTTTTGTTGAAATACAATTTGCTTGATAGGATTCCTATGCTTGTTAAAGAGGTTATTATAGAAGGAGTAAAAAATCCACAATTAGAAAACCCATCTAAAACCGATCCATTTTTCGATAAGATCCATAGTTACTTAATCGGAAGCGTTGAATCAAGCGTGGAAGAGGTGTCTAATTATCTAAGGAATCACAATTTTGAGATTGATTATTTTTCAAACGAAATTTCGGGAGAAGCAGCAGATTTTGGAAAATCTCTCCCCTATTTAATAACAGAAAAGCTTAGGGAATACCCGAAAGAACCTAAAGTATCAAGAATAGCAATGATCGGAACTGGAGAACTAACTGTAACACTACGAGGGAAAGGAATTGGAGGAAGGAACCAAGAAATGCTTTTAAACTTCCTCGATACTATGAAAAGCGAAGAATTTGATTATAATTTCTTTGTATTAGGATGCAATCTAGACGGGATTGAAGGAAATAGTAAGGCTATGGGGGCCATCGTAGATAATCACCTATTAATAGAAACTATTAAGAATAATATTAACATTGATAGTTACTTAGGAAACAATAATTCTAATGCCTTTTTTAACCTAGTGAATAGAGAGATTATCACAGGTCCTACCGGTATAAATGTAAACGACATGATAATAATACTAATCGAATTTAATGTTTAATCTAGATTGAAGAAGAAAAAAGTTTTATTCTATAACAGATACGAAAACGATCAAGAATATGGATTCCAACTTTATTATAACATGCCCTGCGTGTGGTTATTCCTTCAAAAACCCAGATATAATACCAAAGAAAAAGAGCTTAATATGTCCTATGTGTAGATATATCTTTAAGGACCATAACGACATGCCTTCTAAGTTTGACGATTTCACTATCTAAAACTATCATGAAAAAAAAGTTGAGCATGTAATATTTTTTTAAATCTAAGTTTTAGTTAAAAAATCTTTTTTAATTATCAAAATAACATAATTATTAATCCATAGATAGTTATGGAATGTTTACAAAAATATAAAAAATGGTAATCTAACATGGCACGTAAGAAAAAAGAGAGAGAATCTAGTAGGCCAAGAGAACAACCCAAACCAAGTTATGGTTGGGCTGCAGAAGAAGCCGCTGAAGAAAAGTTAGCTACTGGTCTAAAGAGATCCGATCTAGATGATAGTAAAGTAGTCTTAGTCGATAGAGATATTTCTACCCCTGTAATCGAGACATATGATGCAACCACAGGCGAGTTAGAAGGATCAATTTTACTAAAAGATGGCAATAGAGAAGGAGTAACTGGACTGGTCAAAATTACTGAAAACGTTGATGTAGAGTTAGATCATGACGCCAACATAGAATCTATAAACTTTAAAGGCAAATTAAGTGTGGAAAATCAATCAAAAAAAGACAGGTTATGGGATATTGATCTTTCTCTGCAAAATATTGAAAGTACTAGTTTAAAATCAAAAGATATTAAAATTAGAGAGCTCGGAACTGATAAAAATACAAATTCGTATACTGAGGATTTTGTTATTAAGGAAGAAATCAAAAATTTGCTTCTTATACAAGAGTATGTTAACACCCTTCCTGATGCCGATAATGTTTTAAATCTTAGGGATATTGAAACTAACTTGCTTAAAGCAAAAGATAAAACAAGTAAAGCCGGCGCTAAATTAAAAGAAAGAATGGCTCCTGTTGAGGAGTACGATGAGGAAGAGGAGGAAGAGGAAGAAGAGGAGGAAGAGGAGGAAGAAACTTTAGAAGATGGAGGAACTGACTCAGATGAATATTCGTTACAAGCCTTTGGAATTTCGATTGATAAAGAAAATACCGTTACATTTGCAATTGCGATGAGAAATTTATACTCAAAAGCAATTAAAAATATTAAAGTTGTGAAAAGTATTCCTAGGGATTTTAGCAATCCAGTTGTAAGAGACACAACAGAAGGGCGAGCAGAGGTAGAAGGTAACAAGATTGTTTGGAACATCGAAAAATTGATGCCTGAAACAACTATTCTCATGAAATTTACCTGCACTATTTTAGTAACAGACATCACGAAGAGGAAAACAGGTACAATCGGTGTAACATATGAAGCATCTTCTTCTTTTGCAGAAGGTTTAGACATCGACAAATACGACGCTTATACTAGAAACAAATTTTATGTTGATACAGTAGAACGTGACGAAGAACCAGGCGTTTGGGACTGTAAACTCGTTTTTGAAAACCCTTCAGAATTTATTATTCAACTGTTTAATGCAGATGTTTATTCTCCAGAAAATGAATCTGTGAAATATGTCGATATTGATCCCAATGATGTTCCATTATTACCGGCTGGTGCTCAATGGCATTCTAAGATGTGGAAATTTGAGTCTGAAGAATATCCTGCTTTCCGGAAGAAGCTCGAATTTCGCGTTATGCCTGATTTTCAAACAATCGTTAATGGAACTGCCTTTATTTCTGATATTATACTAGAAATCGCAAGTATAACAGGTGATATGTTATACGATATAGAACAAGTTCCTACGTACAAAGAGAAGGATGTTATTGCTACATTGAAAATGATTAATAATGGTTCAGCCCCGTTAAACGAAATTTCCGTTGTCCAGCAATTTTTCAATAACGAATATCAACCACCTAAAGCTGATGAGATAAAATTATTATGGGACAAGAATGAAGTTGAGCTTGATTCGAAATCTGTTAGTTTTGACGGAAATGTTTTTAAAATCTCACTGAATGATCTTAGAAACTCAAAAAATGGTCTGTTTATGCCGGAATCGTCATTAGAGGTTCAATACCCTATTCATTGTATAAATCCAGCTCAAGATTCAAAGTTTGAATCAGAGATAATTTACTATACTAATACCTTCCCAGTTTCTCAAGAATTAGAGTTTAAGCCAGAAGTACCCGTAATAGAAGCCTTGCACCTGAGAAGAAGATTTAGAATTGGAAAGGAAGTCCTTCCAATTGGTGATTTAGGCAACTATGAAATCATCTTAACCTTGGAAAATATTGGTACGGCACCTCTTCAGAAGCTAGTTTTGATGGATAAGGTTCCAGATAGTTTTGAGTACTCTGATTATTCTATGAAACCCGAGATCACAGACGAAGTAGGACAGGATACGCTTAAGTGGACAATTGATAAACTAATGGCTGAGGAAAAAATCGAAATTACTTATAAGATTAGCGGCACTGGAGCTTACTCTCCATCGGACGCACAACTAGGGCTATAATTCTTATTTATTAAATATTTTTTTTTATTTTATTTTTTTTAATTATTTTAAAATTATCATATTCATTTAATAATTTTAAAAGAACTTCTATAAGTATAATTATAGAATATGCATTCTGCTATTATTATTAAAGAAGCATAATATTTAGTATCTCGTGTAAGAAAACATGTCAAAACTCAAAAAACACTTTAATTTAAATTGGATGTTCGAATGTCCTGATGCTGTTCTTACTTGTTCAACTTTGAAATGTGGAGAAAATACTTATATCGTTTTTGGGGGCCACGACAAAACATTATACTTAATGGACGAAGACTTGAACATTCTTGATACCATTACATTCGATGGTTGGGTCCGAACTACTTATCCTATAGATATAACTAAAGACGGTTGTGAGGAGATTCTGGTGGGCGCTGGTGATGGCAATTTCTTGGTTGTTAAATTAGTCAAGGGGATCAACAAGTTAGCGGGTATTATGAATTATAAGTCAAAGGGTAAAGTATTAAGTGTTATTGCTGGAGATTTTACTAGAGATAAAAACATAGAGCTGATTTATGGAAGCGAAGACAAAACTCTTAAAATTTTTGAAAATATAGATTCTACTCAACCCAAATTCACATTGTACTATGATTCTTGGGTGACAGCAGTTACTCTTGGTTATTTAAAGCTTCCAGATGTTGATGTACCAATTTACGGCTTACTCGCAGGAACTAAAAATGGTATGATTCAATTGATTCAATTTAAAGATAGTAAACCCGAGATAGTATGGCAAATATACCTTGGTTCACAAATTAATACGATAGAAGTAGGAGATGTCACAAACGATGGATTTTATGAAATCGTAGTTGGAACTGACGATTCTTTTGTAAAAATATTTAATTCTAAAGGAGAAGAGTTAAAAGCTATAAAAATTGAAGAAAGTCGGCCTATTTCTTTGAAAGTTATTGATATTGATGCTGATAACGCTAAAGAGATAATAATTGGATGTGCCGATGGTTCGCTTTATGTATACAATAACCCTAAATTAGATTCATTAGATATTGAGTTAAAATGGAAAACTTCAGCATCGAACTCTGTTAAGATTGTTTCATCCAAAGTAAATCCTGACGATGGTATAACGAACATATTGTTTGGCGGTTATGATAGAAGTATTAGGTGTATCAGTGATGTTGAATGCGGCGAAAAACCACCTTTAGAGATTCCTTATAATATAAAAATCCCAGAGTCTCAACCTACAGAAATTGATATGAGAGATGCGAAACTGGTTGTATTTGAAACAGTCCCAACTAACATTAGAGAATATATTTTCAAATATTTAATAGATAATAGGATTATTGAGGAAATTGGTGCAGAATTAGAGAAAAAAGGATATCTCACTGATAGTGTTGTAGAAGAATTTCAGCGAATGATTTCGGAAAAACCTGATTCCTACGATAAGATCACATATTCAGTGTGGACTTTACCAGAAGATAAAATTGGTTTAGGTGGTACCATTGGAGCTCCCGTTAAAAAGGGAAAAAAGATAAGACCAGTTGTAGTAGAGCAAGAGATTGCTCCTCAAAAAGGAGGGGCGTTAATTGATGCTTTGAAGCATGAAGGTAAAAAGGAAAAGGCTAATAAAAGTACAACCTCAGCAGAAACTGTAGCCGAAATAAATTTAAAAACTATTATCATGACCCACTTAGAAAAATTCAAATTAATTCCAAGTAAAAACAAATTAATTGAAGATATTGTGATTCTGGGATACGATAGGGGCGTTGTGGAAAACCAGATCGATAAATTGAGAATGGAGGGTGTCCTCATTTATTCGCGCTCAGAGCCTAAAGGATGGAGTTTGGGGACTTATTAATTCCTTCAGTTCAAAATAAAATCTTTAATCTCGTTCTGAAACGGTTCAAATTGATTGAGTTCGGTTAAGTCCTTGTTACTATACCTTGTTATGAAAAGATTCAAGATGGGGTTAATTTTTTCAAGGAATTTTTTAACAAATTTATCAGTATCTTTCTTTTTTTTATCTAATAAACCGTATAAAATGACTGGTTCCTGCTGATTGCAATTTGCGGCTTGCATTTCAAGGGCTTTAAAGATAAATAAGATGTTCCCTGATTCTAAATACTCGAGTGTAAGATTGTTAAAAGCATTTTTAGCAAATAGGGTTATAGCTGAAATAAATCCCCCTCTTAAATCCATGTTCACTTTGCTAAGGTTATCTTTTTTTTCTATTTTCTTAAACTCGCAGGTTACCAGAATAAATCCTCGGAAAACGATACCTATTTCGTACAGTTCTTTCATTTTTTATTATAACTTCACTTTTAGAACAAATTAAATACTATCCCTATAAATTTAATAAAAGAATTTATATTTATTTTTGCTCCATTATTTCTAAAAAATACCCGCTATATTCTAAATGATTTTTATTTTTTTTTTAATATTATAGCTTTTTCTGGACATTTGGAGACACATAATCCACACCCAAAGCAATAGTCTGGGAGAAATGCTAATTTTTCCTTATGAAATTTTCTTGCTCCAAAATTGCAGTATTCTTCGCAAATTCCACAATTAATACATTTATTAATATTCGTGAAAGCCATAAAATCAGATTTAATCATCTGAGGAGAACCACTTTTTAAGAATTTATTCATAATGACACAGCAGCATGGACAGCAATTACATACTACGTAATAGAATAATGGATTAGGGAAATAAATGATCTGGTGAACTAAACCCCGTCTGTCACTTTCTTCCAAAAGTTTTTTTATCTCTCTCTTTGAAACTTTTACTAAATTTTCCGATTTGTTTGGGATTTCTCGCAGTGATTTTCCAAACCCTATGTGTATACAGGTATTAATAGGGTGATCACAATTTGGCGTATCTGAATATTTTCTTTGCGTTTCTCTACAATCACAGGTAGAGATTCCAGTAACTTTTGATCTGCTTAAGAGCGATAGTATCTCCTGGGAAGGAAGAAACTTGGTCTCAACATCTAAGTTTACATCCAATGGAATAACCTTTCCTCCCCACCTATTCTTAAAGATGTATCCACTCGCTATTATAATCGTGTTAATGTTTAATTTGATGTCAAAAAACCTTAAAACTTTAAACATTAAAAATTCAAATACTCCGAATACAGACGACAGAATTTTACCTATAATGGGCACTCTGTTTAATAGAATATCAAATTTTGACTGAAAATGCCTATAAGGAAAAATTACCATGAAATTGAATCAAATCTACTTTTAAATTAAGAGAGAGAATTAATTAATTAATTTAATTATTATTCTTTGAATTAGGTTACTTCATGTACTGCAAATTGATAATTTTTTAAATATATAGTATTTTATTAACTTATAACACAAAGATTTATTTTCACCTAAAAAGGTTATATCTATGTCAGCTCAAGATGATGAAACTCGTTTTTGCCCGTATTGTGGAATTAAGTTAAAACATCCTTATTGGGAGCATATTCAATCAGTTCACGCTGATAAATATGCCCAGAAAGAAACGTGGGTAAAACTTTATCAAGATTATAGAAAATTAGGGATGGATGAAGATATTTCTTTAACAGTTATTTCAGAACTATTTAATTCGACAATTGACGAAATAAAATCTTTCTTAAAGAGCACAAACGCTCTTTAGTTTAATATTTCTTGTTCTAGATTCGATAAAATAAAAATGAATATAAAAATGGTTATATTTCCTTAATTTTAACCTAGTAAAATTAGAATTCTTCTTCGTCCTCTTCTAATAGACCAGCTTGTTTTAATAAATCTTCAACACTATCTCGCATTTTCATTACTTGGTCGTTTTCTGTAAGTTTAAGATTATCGATGACCGTATCGGAAAATTTCATAAATTGTTTGATTGATTGACTAGAGAAATCTTTAATTTTCTCTGAAGTGTCTTCGATAAAATCTTTACCGCTTTCGCCAAAAGCCCCACCAACGAAATCTACAAATGCTGTATTCAGTTTGTCTAAGAGATTTTCCTTCTTCTCTTCTTTACTCATTACACATTACCTTCCTTTTAATTGATTCAATATTTATTTCGTATTATTAATGATTATGCGTTAAATAATTTTTTCAAACTCTTATAGATATAGGTTTTATTTTAATGGAAACTTGGAGCTAACTCTTCGTTTAAATCTCATATGAAATTTTTAAAAAGATATGAAAAAAAGGAGTTAAAAAACAACATCTTGACCAATTCCATCTTTTAGGGCTCTGTCATACACTAACTTTCCAACTGCTACATCTTGTGCGCTTATTCCAACGGATTTAAATACAGTTATCTCTGAGTCGGAAGTTCGGCCAGAGATATTACCAGTTATTATATTTCCTATTGAAATAATGTCATCTTTAGAAATAATTCCTTCATTAATTGGAATTATATAATCGCCTGCTTCAGCTAAACATGCTTCCTTTAATCCCGCTACAAGCAATGAAGCTCTTTTTATTGTGTTAGTATCTAATTCTCTGGCATCTGGGGAATGAGCTCCTATGGAAGAAATATGCACACCTTCTGGCACCTTATCTCCTGCAAATAATGGAGTCGTACTGGTAGTGGCTGCTACTAAGATGTCGGTGTTAGAAAGTAGATCATCACCAGAATCAGCGATTTCAACTTCAATTCCTAACTCTTTCTCAATTTCCTTTTTAAAGCTTTCAGCAGTGTCCTTTTTATAATCAAAAACTTTAACATTTTCTAATTTTTGGTTTAATCCGTAATATACACCAGATACTTGCTTTCTTGCTTGAACACCCGCGCTATATATACTCATCGCAGTGCTATCTTTTCGCGCTAAGTATTTAACAGAAACTCCAGTAGCGGCTCCGGTTCGCATTGCCGTAATAAGACTACCATCCATGATTCCAATGATGTCACCTGTATTAATATCTTGAATCATGATTTTCGCCAACACAGTAGGCATATTGTATTTCTCTGGATTTTTTTTATAAACAGACACAATTTTAGTTGCGAGGGCACTCATTTCACCCCCAATAATACCAGGCATTACTAAAGTTAACCCTGGAGCTGGATCAGTAATAGCTATTCGTTGTGGAACAAAAGCATTCCCAAGTGTCAGTTGTTTGTAAGCTTCTTCTACGTATTCTAACGCATCTGCCATGTTTAATAACTCTGCTACATTAGCTTTAGTTAAAATTCTTACCATTTTAATAATTTCACTATGTTTTAGGTTTAAAATTAAATAGAATATTATTCTTGAGCTATTAAATTTATATATTTACATTTTAAAATCATCAAATATTTCTTGATATAAGTGAAGGTTTATGAGTAGAGATCATTTCCTCCATGGATTTTTAAATCCTAAAAGCGTGGCTTTTTTCGGGGCTAATAATAAAGGAGGTTCCTTAGCAGCAATTCAAATCATGAACCTAATAAAATTCGAATATTCCGGAAATGTCTATCCGATCCATCCTAAATTAGAGACAGTTATGGGTTTTAAAACTTATAAAACCATCTCAGAAGTTCCTGAAATTCCCGATCTTGTTGTTATTGTGTTAACAGCCAAAATCGTTCCTCAAGTGTTTAGAGAATGTGGAGATAAAGGCGTGGATAAGATTGTATTAATATCTGGGGGCTTTCGCGAATTATCTGGCGACCGCAAAAACAC
>JAGXNZ010000122.1 GCA_019894655.1 Promethearchaeota archaeon
CCCAATCGAATGGGGTTTCACATGTATAACAAGCATTTAAAAAACCCAAGGCATGATATACATTTAGAATCGATATTAATAGGTAGAGTACAATAAATGCTATACTAGAATTTGTTCTCGCGGGATTTGGCAAACCCAATATCCAGGAATATAGCAGGGCTGCACCTATCCCAATAAATATTTTTTGCGTTATCTTGATTTTCTTATTTTTGGTCAATTTTAAAGGGCTTAATATGAATGTCGCTAAAAAAATAATACTTAATGTTAAAAAAAATGGGTAAAGGATCGAACTATTTAAATTTAAAAAGTCAATAAGAAACAATGCGATAAATGCCGCTGGATACCCTACAAAACATCCTATACAGAATCTAATCTTTCCGAAATTTATTGTATGACTTTTACTAAACTTTTCACACTCCGGGTGATGAGCTGACAAGAGCGGTAAAAAAGATATTCCATATAGGAGGAATTTAATAAATTTTCCCCGTTGATTGACTGCTTGATTTTTATTATTTAAGTTAATTTTTTTTTCTTGTTTTATACCATTATCAGAATTTATCATTATCCACCAATTATAATATAAGTTAATATTAGCATAGCATCTCCTGCTTAATTTATTAAGATTTAAATTTTTTAAAATAAATTATCATTTTGGTTAATAATAAAAAAAAAATAAATTTTTAAATATATTGTTAATTGGAAGGCCCAATAAATAATGCACTCCCAAGGAACCAAAACAAAAATATAAATCCACAAACAGAGCCGATTATCCCAAAAACTAATCCTACAATCGATAGTGAACGATCATCGTCTTTAAATAAACCTAACATTCCAAAGAGGATTGCTAAAGGTCCAAAAATAAAGCCACAGCAGCAACAAAGACTAATTATTCCGAAGGCTAGAGCTAAGGATCCAAAAGTCTTACTTACTTTAGCTTTAACTTCTTGGGGATATTGTTGTACCGGAGGTGGTTGATATGTGCCTTCCTCTCCCACGGGGGAACCACATTCAGGACATACACTCCATGATGGATCTAGCTTGGTTCCACAATTTCCGCAAAATTGTAGATCTTTTGCTGGTTCAGGTTCTTCTTTTTCTGGTGTTTCTGGTGCCGCCGAAACTACTGGTTCAGGTGGAGGTGCAGCCATTGGGAATTCACCGGAAACGTCTCCAACACGTCTTAATTTACCTAGTTTGAAAAAGCCGATTATAGATAGGATATAAGCAATGATAAAGGTTATGACTATCATTGTAAGTTTACCAGCTAATCTTAACTTCTTGGTACCATCTAAGGCAGAGACTATGATAATTTCCGGAAACATATTCCTGTTCTCGGTGAAAAATATATTTAAGTTTTCCCACGCTTTCATCTGGAGAAGACCAATGATAATCATAAAAACAACAATAATGCCTAGATATACAAGAAGAAAAATTAAGGCTGATGCAACCGCTTCAGGTTCACCACTCGGTGCAGCAAGTACGTTTAAAAATATATTCATTAGGATTAGAACAACTTCCAATACCCCAAAAAGGAGATACGAAATAAGAAACTTGGAATAGAAGATCCTAATATTTTCACTATTTAATTGTTTTTGTATTCTTTTTGCAACAATATATATTCTAATAACCATAGCAAATTGAGCTATTACTGCAAAGTACCCAACAACCGGAATAATCGCTAAAATCATAAAAATAGCCAATAAGAAGCAATATTTTCCAAATCGAGCAAATTGACTGTTTACTGTTATTTCTGTCATTTTCATTCAATTTTTTATAATTATATAATGGATATAATTCAATTTTCCAAAATTTTAGACAAAATTGGATTAAGACATATGTATATTTTTTTGTTTAAAAACTTTATACTCGTGTGTAAATATTGACGTTTATGTAAGGGCTCGAAAAATGTATGGAATGCAAGTAATAGTAAAAATAAAGAATAAAACAGCTTTTTTTATAAACACTATCCCAATGGTGAGATGCCCTGCTCACTTTTTAGTTAAGAATTTTGAAATAAAACAGAGAATTTGAGTAAAAAGTAAATATTTATTACTAAAAAAAAAAGATTATTAATTGGAAGGGATGAGGCTCGTGATTTCACCCTGAACGGAATGGTTCTCGAAATCTGAGCTCATACCTTCTCTTTTGATTTTTACCGTTGTTTTAGTTTTCTGTATTTTCTTGCTATAATTATAGATATTACTCCAATAAGAGCAATTACGATCATCAAGTTATACCCTGGAATTGATTCAAACCTACTTCCTCCAGGCCCCTCATCATCATCATCACCACCGCCGCCACTATTTACATAAACAATATTTGGATTTATAAGCGTAAAATTATAAATCTCTGAGTAGGTCCCTTCATTGCTGGCAGCATCAACTGTAGAAACTTTCCAATACAAAGGAATGCCATATGCCACGCCTAATTGCCTTGAAAAATTACTATTAGGAATATCATTAACTGTAGTTACTAAATCATGAAAATCAGCATAATAACAGATTTGCCAAATATAATGGTCTGCGTCTGAAACGCTGTTCCAATTGAAAAAAACCCCGACACCCCATATAGGTTTCAACGAAGTATTATTTGCTGGAGAGATTAAGCTAGGAGCAACGGGAGGAGTCGTATCTATTGTAATACTACGGATACCTGAAAAAACACCTAAGTCGGCGTCAGAATCATTTACAGCTACTCTCCAAAACCATTGATCATCAGCTATAGTGTAAGAAGGAGTAAAACTCGTAGAACCAACTGTTTCATTAATCAAATTAGGTGAATTGAAACTTGATACAGTATCCAGCTCTAATAAATATTTTAAAGCACCTGTTACACTATTCCAATTAAAAGTAGGTGTATTATCATTAGTAATAAATCCATCTGAAGGAGTTAATAATGTGGTTTGGTCAAAAATTGTACTATAAGATATATTTAATGATGCTATTCTCGGTGTTATAGAAGAATTCGAGGTTGTTAAAATTGCCTTCCATTTCAGATCTTTCCCGTTATTTGTAAAATAATGCTCTGTATCAGGAATTACTTGTTCCCAATTATTCCCATTATCCGGCGATAAATAATATTCAATATTAGTGTCTGGAGGTGTAAACTCCATACTTGATAAAGTAGCATTAAGCAATGATAGCGAATCAGAACTGGAATAAATTGTTTCAGATTGAGCAGTTGCTAGAGGCTCATAATGTCCAACGAGACTGATGTTAATAACCTGTATACCATTATATCCATCGAGTACATAAGCATAATTACCAGAAACAACCACATCCATGGCCCAAGAGGGTGTTGGATGATTCGTAATATAGCTAGGATTAGTTGGATCGCTAATGTTTAATACCAATAATCCACTAGCTGAATCAGTAATATAAGCATAATCCCCTGAAATAAAAAGGTTTTCAAACATATCAACACTACTATAAGATCCAAGTTCAATTGGAGAGGAAGGTGTACTTACGTCGAAAATTTTCAAACCATCCAACCCAATGCTTACATATGCATAATTATTTTTAACAAATACACCAGTACAACCAAATTGTATATCAGTTAAATCCGCACTGTATGATGTAATTATATTATAAGGATTGCTAATATCAAAAATCCTAAATTCCCCATTTGCAAAGCACACATATGCATTACTACCATCAATAAATACATCCTCCCCACCATTAAAACCTATGTCATTAATCATAAAGGGATTCGAAGGGTTACTAACATCAATAATCCCAAAACCAACCCCCCAACCTGCTACATATGCATAGTTACCACTAACATAAACATCATTAAACCAATACTCCAACCAAATCCAACACTGCCCTTCAAATGTAGGTTGTGTAGGATCACTAATATCTAAAATGATTAATCCATCTGGCTGGGCAGCTATATATGCGTAATCACCAGCAACAAATACACCAAAACCTAACTTATACCCCCCGATTGGATAAGTGCTAACACGATAAGGGTTTGTAGGATCACTTATATTAAATATCTCTAGACCACCCCCAGGGGTCCACTCAGTTGCGACGTATGCTAAATCTCCGGAAATATATAGACTATGGGCCATTCCCCATGTGTCATTGGATCCCACAAGATTAACGTTTTTATAAGGGAGTTTAATAGCATCCATACCCCATCCTGAAACATTTGTAGAAGAACTATCTTTATAGATATCCGTGGTGAAATCTTCATCATATGTGGGGGGGTCACCTGCGATTTCTTCATTACCTATTATATTGGTCTCTCCAGATTTTACTCTGTAAGAATAATCATTGCTGTAGGTGAAAAAACTTGAAAAAATAATCCCTAATATTGAGATAATTAAGAGAAATTCAATTAGAAGAAAATGTTTCTTTTTGTTCATCTTTTTACTCACCTTTAATTTTTGTAAAAGGATATACATCTAAATTTTATATTTTTAGAAGATTGGATTAAGATATATGTATATTTTTTTGTATAAAAACTTTATACTCATTTGTAAATACTGACATTTATGTAAGGGCTCTAAAAATGTGTGGAAAGCAAGTTATATTAAAAATAAGGAATAAATCAGCCTTTTATATAAATCCCATCACAATGGTGAAATGCTTTGCTTACTTCTTAGTTAGAAATCTTGAAATTAAAACGAGAATATGAGTAAAAAGTAAATATTTATTACTAAAAAAAAAAATTACTTATTAGAAGGGATGAGGCTCGTGATTTCACCCTGAACGGAGTTTTTCTCGAAATCTGAGCTCAAACCTTCACTATTGATTTTTACCGTTGTTTTTGCTTACTAATTTTCCTTGCTAGAATTATGGAGATTATACCAATCATGGCAATTACAAGTATCAAGTCATATCCGGGAATCTCTCCCAAATCGATCAAAGGTCCAAAGTGCACGGTATTGTCATCGTCATCATCATCGTCAGGATTTTCAACATTATAATATGGTCTAGTATAAAACCATTGTATTTCTCCATCAGAATTAATTTTTTGAGCATAAATATCAGTATCATAATAATTCCAGGCTTTATGGATATAATCTGGCCAAGTAATTATTGCCCCACCATCTCCATCGCTAACAATTTGAGGTTCTCCTTGACCACCATTAGCTTTACATATGACCGTACCATTACTAACCCATTGTACATCTCCAGTTGAATTAATGCTCTGAGCATAAATATTGACGTGAGTGTATGGGTATCCCAATCTGGAATCCCTCCATGTGATGATAGCTCCACCATTTCCATCACTGCAAAGTTGAGGATCCCTTTGAGTATAACTAGCTGTACATATAGCTACACCATCAATAGTCCACTGCACATCTCCAGATGAATTAATTCTTTGAGTATATATATTGAAATACATTACCAGGTCTCTTGTATCAGCCCAGGCCATAATTGCTCCTCCATTTTCATCACTTATCATCTGATGCATACCACTAGTGAGTTCAAACCAATTTTTAGCTGCTGCTATAGGCACACCATTGCTAGTCCAATTTTTATCTCCGGTGGAATTAATCCTTTGAGCATATATACCATCATATTCTCCATCTGCTCTCTGATCATCCCAGTGAATTATTGCACCCCCATCTCCATCACTGCAAATTCGAGGGCTTACTTGATTATAGGGATAGGTAATTACATCTATACCATTAATAACCCATTGTGCATCTCCTGTGGAATTAATTCTTTGGGCATAAGGACCACTACCTCTACCATCTCCCCAAGTAATTATGATCCCACCATTTCCATCGCTGCAAAGTTGAGGGAGTCCTTGATTTTCACTAGTGGTACAGATGGCAGTTCCATTTAAACCCCACAATACATCTCCAGATGAATTAATTCTTTGGGCATAAATATCATAATTCCCCGAATCTCTTTCATCACTCCATACAATAAATGCACCCTCATTTCCATCACTGCAAATTTGAATCTGCTTTTGTGAATATATAGCGTTACATATTGCTATCCCACTTGTTTTCCACTGCACATCTCCAGATGAATTAATTCTTTGAGCATAGATATCAAAAAATGTAAAATATTGAGTACTAGGTCTTGCATCTGCCCATACAATAAATGCACCACCATTTCCATCACTGCAAATTTTATGACCTCCTTGACTTTCTGGAGCTGTAATTATAGCTACACCATTTCGGGTCCAATTTATATCTCCATTAGAATCAATTCTTTGAGCAAAAATATCATATTCATTTTTTTGCCAAACTGGTGAACCTGTGAAATTCTCATAATATCTCTTATCCGCCCAAACTATAATTGCACCTCCATTTTCATCACTGCAAATTTCAGGATAACCTTGTACACTCCCTTCTTGACATATAGGATATCCATCAGTATTTGCTGCAAGTTTTACTCTATTGACACTACTGTTTTTTCTAGCAGTATTATTTTCATTTGAATTAATGCTACTAATATTAATTGTGCTTGAAGTCACCAAGAAGAAGCAAAAAATCAATAAAAAAAACCTTATCTTTTTTAAATACTTCATTTTTTTTCGCTTTTATAAATTTGTTAAAAATTGGGTTAAGATATAAGCATATTTTTTTGTATAAATACTTTTTACTTGTATGTAAAAAATGACATTTATGTAAGTTTCCTAATATGTACGTAACGCAAAGAGTTTTAATATAAATGAAGAATACTAATTCGAATTTTTATAGATAATGGCAATTATCACTCGTTATCTTGAAATAGAACCGAGAATAGGAGTAAAAAGCAAATTTTTTAAATAATAAAAAATCCCCCATAGGATGAACCTTGAAAAAAAATAAATAAATCATTAATTATAGATTTAAATCTGAATTACATTTTTGATCCACAAGAAGGACAATACTTTATAGATTCCGCCACAGAAGCCCCACAATTTCCACAAAACCTTTTAACATCTGCGTGTGGAGTTGTTGGTTGCGCTGATGCTGGTTGAAAAGCTGGAGCCTTGATATTTCTAAATATAAGTATCATTAAAATAACACTTATCGCCCACAATATAAACAAGAAATAGAAACCAAATAATAACACTTTTGCGCGCATTGGCATCAGAAGCACATAAAGTAACATTGCTACTAAGTAAATATTTCCCAAAATAGCAAACAAACAAATAAGAGATTACCGAGATTAAGTCCAAAAAACCATGGATTAACTAAAAACGGCGAGCTCGAAATTACACAAGGATAAATTGTACCAAAAAAGCATGCAAATAAAATCATATGTTTATCTTCA
>JAGXNZ010000123.1 GCA_019894655.1 Promethearchaeota archaeon
AGAAGATCCGTAAAACCGATAATGGCATTTAATGGAGTTCTTAATTCATGAGACATCGTAGCCATAAACTCAGTTTTTATTTGAGAAGATTTAACTATCTGGTCTAAATACAACTTCTGTTGTTCTAAAGCGTCATTTAGCTCTTTTGTTCTCTTTTGAACTTCGACTTCTAATTCTTCCTTAAATTTCTCTGTTATAAGTTCACCCTTCTTTTTTTCTGTAATATCTTGAAAAATAAATTGAATTAAGGTTTTATTATTCTGTTTTATTAACGAAGCTTGAAGAACAACCCATATAAGGTCGCCACCTTTAATCTTAACTTGAATTTCAATAGGTTTTGGGAAATCATTATTAAACGAAGCGCGAAATATTAATTTATAAAAAGATTTAACTTCTTGAGAGAAAATATCTGTCAATTTATTTATAGGTTTATCAATAAATTCTTCTTTTTCATACCCAAACAACTTTTTTGTTGTGGAATTAGAATCAATAACAATACCTTTAAGATTAATAAGTAATATTGCATTTGGTGAGTCTTCAAATAAATTTTTATACCGCTTTTCTGCTGATTTCCGATCTGAAATATCCCTCGAAATAATTAAAGTGTTATGTGTCCCTTTTTTACTCGAAAATGTTTGTCCTCTACATTCAAACCATATCCAGACCCCCTCTTTGTGTTTAATTCTAAGTTCAATTACCGACATCCCTGAACGGAAATCTGTTGTCAGAGTTTCGATTGCTCTATCTTTATCTTCCGGATGTACAAAGTCTAAATATGAACGACCAATAATTTCTTTGCTAGTATACCCTAATAAGTTTTTCAAGGTATTTTCATTGACATATTCAAATTTAAAAAGCTGATCTATTATGGAAATCAAATCGTTGATATTTTCAATCATTAATCTATATTTTTCTTTGGACTCTTTCAGTTCCTGCTCTATTATATTCCGCTCCAGAGCATTACCTATAATTTGAGACGAGATTCTAAGAATCGAAGTAGCTTCTTCACTCCATTGGATTGGCGCTGAGATGTTGCTAAACCCGATAAATCCTGCTGATACTCCTTTTACGTATAAAGGATAAACTAAAACAGACTTAATATCTTGTAGTTCTAAAAATTCTTTTGTTTGCATTGCTTCATCTGGTAAATCAGTTAAATTATTGATCTTTATCAAATTCCCGCTCGTTATTTGTTTGATCCACCAAGGAAGCGTTTTAAATTCTAAATTCTGGAGAATATGGATTTGTGGCGATACCTCCTCTGCACACCACTCGTGTGTATTACTCATAACCTTATTTTCCTCGTTAAAAAGAAAAAGGTAAGTGCGACTCGCTTCACTAAGAATACCCATGTTCTGCAGTGAAGCATTAATATCCTCATCTAGATTAACATTTGCGATAAATCTTAATGATAGTGTGGATATATAAGCCTCTATTCTTGACCAATCTTTAACAGACTTATCTATTTCCTTTATATCATCCGTTGTTCCTTCAACAATTTCGTTCTCTTTATCAATCATAATTCAGAGGTTTTACAGTTTCATTAGAAAAGATTCGATATTTTTTACTTTGGTTAATTTCTCCTTTAAAGTCTTTGGAAGATTGAAAGTAAATGTAGTTCCTTTCTCCAATCTACTACTAAAGGAAATATTTCCTCCATGAATATTGATCAATCTCTTAGTTAATGCTAGACCTAAGCCAGTCCCTTGAGTAGCATCTACATAGTGTGATTTTACCCTTTTAAAATCTTGAAATATGATATCAAAATCTTTCTCTGAAATTCCAATTCCAGTATCTTTTACAACGAACTCCCATTCTTTTTTACTTTCTTTAAATTCGAATATTATCATGCCTTTCTCAGTAAATTTTATAGCGTTGCTTAAAAGATTGTGAATAATTTGTTTGAATTTAATTCGATCTGCAAAAATGAAGTGGTCTCTTTTAAGACCAACTAGTTCCCATTTAATATCTTTCTCCGCAAATAAAGGTTTTAAAGTCGATATTACTTGGTTAATTATATTATTAAGTTGAATTTCTTCAATTTTTAACGGTGTTTGACCAGACTCGATTTTTGAGATATCTAGTACATCAGTAATCATATCTAGCAAGTTTTTAGAAGAATCGTCAATATCTTTAATGTATTCCATCTGTTCCATGTTTAGTTCACCAAAAACACCTTCAATAAGCAGTTCTGTAAAACCGATTATTGCGTTTAACGGAGTCCTTAATTCGTGAGACATCGTCGCTAAAAATTCCGTTTTAAAGCTAGAAGATTTTTCTATTTGATCTAAATACAATCTCTGTTTTTCTAAAAGATCTTTTAAGTCTTTAGTTCTGTACTCTACTTCTCTCTCCAATTGTTCTGTGAATTTTTCTTTTAGTCTCTCATTTTTTTTTCGTTCTGTTATATCTATTAACCATAACCTCAAATTAATTGGCTGCTGTTTAATACCGTAAGTATATAATCTAGTGGCAGTTATCCATTTTGTCCTTCCATCCCCCAGGAGAATTCTAAATTCAACATCATTTTCTTCACTTGAGGACATCAATAACGATCTATCTTCGGGATGCACCATTTTATAGAATAAGTTTTCAGCTTTTATTTCATTTAGAGAACATTCAAGAATATCTGAAAGAGCAGGATTAGCATATTCAACCTTATTTTCAATTAGGTTAATTTCTAAGATACCTAAAGTAGTTGTTTCAATTAAATCGAGATATTTTTCTTGACTTTCTTTTAATTGATTTTGAATTTCTTTGAGTGCCGTAATATCGACGAAAGCCTCCAGTAAATAGTTAATATCACCAAGAGTAATTGGTAGAACAGATATTAATACTGGAACCTCGTTTCCAGATTTTTTTTTTAAGATTACTTCAGTTTGATTTCTCTCTTTGCCATGATCAGGTAAAGAGTAAGATTTGTTTTCAGTGGGGCAAGTTATTTCATACCAATTTTTACCTAAAATCTCAAATTCATCAGCGTAACCTAATAAACTTAAAGCAGCCTTATTCACTGACTGTATCGTTTCATCATTACCTACCAGTATAATTCCCATAGGAAGTGTTTCCAAAACTTTCCTGGTCGTTTCAAGTGTTCTTTTTAATTTTTCTTCTGCCTTTCGCTTCTCCGTAGTATCAATAAGAGTTACTAAATCTGCTGGGCGTCCGTTATACGTAATAGTTGTAGAAATATTATCAACCCAAAATTTTTCTCCAGAGCTCTTTACGCAATGTATTGGATATTGGAGTTTTACATCAGGATCTCCAATTTGTTTCTTTCTTGCTTGTTCCATAACAAATTCTAAAGAATCTTCTGCCATAGTTTTTGCGTACTCTTTTGGTGTCCAGGTAAGCATTTCTTCTCTTTCATAACCAAACAGATCTGCCATTTTTTGATTTGTATATACCACCAAATCATCCTGCAAAATTGTTATCGCTAGGTGAGAGTCCTCTGTGATTGTTCTAAAATGTTCTTCTGATTCTATTAACCTTTGCTCCAAAACAAATTTTTCTGTAATATCGATAAATGTACCATCTATTCTAACTGGCTTTCCTTCTTTATCTTTAATCACATGGGAATTTAGTGACAAAACAACTTTGGAGCCATCTTTCTTTAGAGCGTGGCAGATATAATTTTTAACATAACCATCTTTTAATAACTGTTCTAGGTATACTTCGCGGAGTTCAGGATTCTCCCAAAGAAGTTCTACATTAGTATTTTTTAAATTCAGAGAGGCTTCATATCCTAGAATAAAACTATACGCCGGATTATGGTTCAAAAGCTCCCCTCCAAGCAATACCTGGTAAAAAGCTACATCTAAATTATTTATAATATCTCGGTGTTTCGTTTCTGAATCGTTTAGTTTTGTTTCTAAATTTTTACGCTCTGATATGTCTCTTATAATTCCAACCGCGTTCCACTGTCCGTTTACTTGAAACGAGGAGAGAGAAAGTTCTATTGGAAATTCTTCTCCATTCTTCCTTTTTCCTTCTAATTCAAGAGTTTTGCCGATGGCGCTGCCTTGGCCAGAATTCCTGAATTTAGCAAATGCTTTTTTAAATAACTCTAAATATCGCTCAGGAGCGAATAATTGATGTAAATCCTTATTAAGTACATCATTTTTACCTAATCCAAATAATCTTTCTGCTGATTTGTTCCAATATATAATTAAACCTTGTTCATTGATCTGAATTATCGCATCTTGGGCAAACGAGCTTAAAAACCTTAAAATCTCTTCGTTTTCTGGTTTTCCGGATAATCTTTCTGTATGTTTTAGTTCATATTTCACTTTTAAGCTTTCCTTTATTTTTTTAATTACGAGGAAATTTTCCTCTTCTAATTCATGCAATTATTTTATTCAGTGATAGAAAAATGTGATATGACTCAAAACTTCTTTCGAATTCATCATTTAAAGCAGTTGAGAACTCTTTTTCATAACCTATTTTGAAAAAATAAGATCTTTCTGTTAATTTAAAAGAATTAAGAGCTTCGTTGCCTTGCACGAAATTTACCTGGAGTAATCTATCGATGTGTGAAGTAATATCATCAATTTTAAAATTAAATTCACGAGATAAAATTTCTTTATCATAAAATACTTCTTTTTCCATTTCTAGAAGCATCTTGATCTCATTTTTGATGTTAGACCGCTCTTCTTCTCCAATTTGAGGTCGTTCCTCTTGGTTAAAAAGTAGATTTAAAATTTCACCTAATATTGAATATGTTGAAAAAAAGAATTCTTCTGCAATGGAAGTTTTATATATATCTATTTCTTGACCTCTACGATATTGAGATTTAAAGAAATCGGCAATCGCTTTAATTTTGTGGAACACATAGGAAGGTTCAACTAAATCAATTTTATGAATAAATGTAATAATTTTGCACTCCGAGAGGTGTAATCGTTTTTTGATCTGGAGAATTTTGATTAAAAAAGATATTATTAATTCTAAAGAATTCATAATGTCAAAAATACAAATTACTAAATTGCTATTATTAAAAATGTCTTGGTTAGTAGAAAGCCAAAGATCATTCTCTTGACCCGCTAAATCAAATATCCCGAAATGTGAATTAAACAGGGAATACGAACTTGAATTTACGCCTCTTGTTGGTTCTAAAGGTTCGTCTAAAAGCGTTTTAGGGTTACTCATTTCAAAATAGGAATTATAAATTGAAGTTTTACCCACACCAGCGGGACCTACAAGGACCATTTTTTTACTTTCTTTCATTTTAACATGCTCAACAATTAATTATTTACTAGGAGAAGATATTGGCTCATCAAGTGTGTTTATTATGTCCTTACATGCATCCAGCATCATTTCAATGTAACTTTCTAATTCTAGTTCTGGAATTTTACCTAATTTTCTTTTATGCTCTAATATTAACTCACAGAAACCTTGAATAGTGTTTACTCCGCTACGAATTTGTAGATTAATGGATTCCAACGGCAAAATCTCGTCTTTTTTCATGTAAGCATCATTAATTTCGTTAAAAAAGCCTTCAAATGCTTTTTTATTATCTGAAAGAATTTTTTCGTGATCAATTTTGTGAAAAATCATAGCTATTCTTTTAAAGTGCAGTATTGGAATAAGAGGATATTCGACATCACGGAGTAAAATAATAGCATATAATTGTTTTTTTCCTCGTGCATTTTGATCTTCGATTTCGACCTTATAGATTTGAGAGTAAAAACAATCAAAGTCTAGGATGACAAATTGATTCTTTGTGTTAAGAGCGTCTCTTAATAGGTTTCTTATAAAAGTTTCATCATTAAGCGGTGCTGAAGAATAGAGTGCCCGTGGACCCAATACGTGATCATACTTTCCAATTATAATCACAAAGGGATATTTGTCCAATGCTTCTTTAAATCCTTCATACGGATCTAATTTCTCGTCTTTTTCTCTTAACTGGGTATTTTGAGTCATATTATCTTAACCTCTTTGAGAGTTAAACATTTATGTCAATTTTTTACAACAACTATTTTTTTCTTCATACAAAACTTCATACATGTCTCTTTCACACACTTAATAGTATAATTTATATATTAATGTTTTGTTTCTACACTATTCCGTTCGATTTGCACCAAAAATTTATATAATTGAAGTTTATTAATAATCTATGTCTGAATCAGCTAAAACAATAATAAAATATTTTTGTGATCGGTATTTAGATATTGATTTTTATCCTACGACCCTCAAGTCTATTCTCGATTTAGAAATTAGCAAGTTAAAGAAAATTGAGGAGGAAGACATAGATAAATTTAAAAAAATTAAGTTATTCAATTTAAGAGATTTATCGATGGTCCCTGTATCAGATTACGAAAAATTGAGTAAAAAAGCTCAAATTAATAATATAACCTTTAAAAAGGCTTTGATTGCCGCTCTTCTTATAGCAAATTCTTGGAGCAAACGTGCACAATATTTGAAGAAACCAAAAATGAAAGTTGTAGTTGCTGGACTAAACTACGCAGGAAAAACATCTCTTATTAATCGCTTAATTAATGATATCAATTACAACGATATGTTTAATTTAGAACCAACTATAGGAGCAAATGTAGAAGAGTACCAATCTGAAAAAATAGATTTAATTCTTTGGGACTTAGGAGGTCAAAAAGATAACATCGACGAGTACCTCGAATCTCCAGAAAGGTTTTTCGTACAAGTAGACGTACTAATTTTCGTTGTAGATTCACAAGATGATGTCAGATATGTTGAAGCTGTAAAATATTTAAATGACTTAACTAATATCCTAGCATTTCTTAACGAAAATCCTTACTTTGTAGTGTTACTTAATAAAGCCGATTCTGATGTAGTGAACGATCCTGATTTTCAGATTAAAGTAGAATACCTAACTGATAAAATCTCAGATGTTTTTATGAAGAGTGAGAAATCGTGGAACTTTGATATAACTCCTACTAGTATTTATAACTTCTATTCAAGCGAGCCCGATATAGCAAAAAGCATCAAAAATATTTTCTCAAAAGATAAATCCGAATTGGATTCGAGTAAAATTCTACCAAACATAGAAGAAAAATTACAAAAAATTTTAGATATCAACCTTAAACTCATGGATAAAGTTGTAGTAGAACTTTCAGAATTAAGAAGAGCAGTAGTTAGAATCTCTCCTTCCGATATTTCACAATCACTATTTTCAGTTCCATTCGAAAAAGTTCCTCTTGGTTATATATCGGATAATCAATCATTAGGTGAGAAACCAAAGAAAAAGAAGAAAAAAGGAAAAACTGAAGATCCAATTAAGAAAGTAAAAAGGACGAAAGGAGCAGCTGGTCCCCCTAAACGATTAAAAGAAATGAAACCACCTGAAACTGGAGAAATTAAGAATGGAGAGGGCGATAAAATCTCGAATAATAAAATTGTTGCCGCTAAAACTGCGTTATCATCAAACACACAGGTTGAAACTCCACCAGTAGCTCCGCGGACTCTAGATAATAGCGGTTTTGCGACGCTTGAATCATTAAAACCCCCCCCTCCACCTCCTAAACCATCAGTAAGGGTAGGCGGTAGTTCTGCATCAGCACGAAGCGAGATAATCTCTGAACTCAAAGATATGTTTGTCAAACGAGGTCTAGTAACAAGATGAGTGTATCACACTCATTTAAATAAACCATAGATTAAATTTTATTTTCAAACGACACATTTATTTAATAATTTAGATAAGTACACATTAGGTATAGTAAAGAAAAATGGTAAAAAGAAAATATTTACACTTTAATATCTTTAATTATTCAATATTATATAGACTGTTTTGTAAAGCTAATTTTTGTGATATTTATTAGGTGAACATTATTTCAAAAAATGAAAAAGAAAAAAAAGATTATTATTCAGGAAAGAAACGGATATCTGTCTATATCTCAGATGAAGTGGAAGAAGAATGGCAGGAATTTATAAAAAAGAATAATATCTCATCCATCTCTAAATTAATTAGAGAAGGCATAAATTATTATATCGAAGAAAAATCTAGCCTGATAAGTCAAGACTTATCTGTTTTTACCCATTCATTAAAAGAAAGATTTACAATAATTAAGGGAAATCTGCAGTTAATAATAGAAAAATATCAAAAGGATCTCAATAATGATGTCCTAGCAATCATAAATCATCTATTAGAAGAGATTAAGCATTTCGAAGAGAGGTTCATTTTCAAATTAGATAAATCTAATGAG
>JAGXNZ010000124.1 GCA_019894655.1 Promethearchaeota archaeon
CGTAAAGATAGAATTCAAAGACAATGGTATAGGTATCGATGACGCTAGAAAAGAAATAATCTTCCAAGAAACTCATATGAAAATTAAGCATTCTAAAGGCATGGGAATCGGGTTATCATTAGTTGCTAAACTAACAGAATTATACAACGGAAAGATTTGTGTTGAAAATCGTATAAAGGAAGATTACACGAAGGGTAGCAATTTCGTGATCTTAATTCCTTTAGAAAAAAAAAAGATGGTGTTGATAGATGACTGATTGTTATAATAAGATAAAACCAGGTAAATTAAAAAAGGACATAAAATGGTATACTTATGTCGATTCTTGTCTTGACTCTAAATTAAGAGGTTTCATGGATGAATATAAAATAAATAACCAAGCGAAAATCATAAGGAATTGCGTGAATCATTGTATAGATTACGTAGATGCTATATTTCAGAAGAAATCGCAGGACGATCCCCAAAAATATGATGAAGCAGAACTTGATACTTTAATCAGAAAGGCAATTGATGGATACGAAATAGGTAATAGCTTTCATGAAGAAATAAAGCAAAAACTTTCGCCACTTAAAGTATCACTCCTAATGATAAACAACTACATTGAAGACAGAGATAAACTCCAAGACGGTATTCAGGATGCAATTAGCGCTCTAGAGGCGTTAGAAATTACTGTGAAGCAACATTTTGAAGAGCCAAATGTAGTAAGATATGTTAGAAAAATAGATCTTTTATATATTGAAGACAATGAATTAGAGCGGAGAACTGTTGACCAATTCTTTAAAACGCAGGGAGTTGACATTAAATCAATGGAGACTTCTGACGAAGCTTTGTACGTTCTTAAGACTCTTACTCCGAGAGCAATATTACTCGATATTAATTTAAAAACTAGTAATATAAATGGTGACCAGTTCTGCCAAATGCTAAAATCGAATACTCACTACAATTCAATTCCAATAATTCTAATATCCGCTGCTTTTTCCGAAAAAGAAAAGAGTGAAATTTTAGAAAGCACAGGAGCAGACGACATTATTTTTAAACCCATTGACAGATTAAAAGATTTAGATGTTATATTTAAATACCTAAAGCAACTATAATGCTTTAGCCTTTTTTTTATTTTTTAGTTTAATAGTAGAAATTTACGATAATTATTCAAAATTACTTTAGGACTCCATTTACTTTATAAAGCGTAAATATTTTTCATTATTAACATTCATAACACCTTAAAGAAAGTTGAAAATTATGTCAATTAAAGAAAAACTTAAAGCGTATATCGATCTCACGAGAGCGCATTTCGCACCGGTCTGGCCATTGTTATTTGTCTCGGGCTTAATGTTAGCTTTTCGAAATGGAGGGTTCTTCTCTTGGGAGTTATTGCTATTAGCCGTTTTTATAGGGTTATTCGGGTTTGAAGCAGGCATGGTGTTAAACGATATTGTCGACCACAATATTGATAAGAAGGACACGGAAGACACACTCACAAATTATTGGCGACCTTTCAAGGAACGACCAATTCCTTCAGGAAAAATCTCTTTAAGAGAAGCGATCTTGGTATTCGTTGTATTGGTGGTAATCACAGTGATTTTGATCCTCTTTGTCCCCTATCCAAATCGTATCTATATCTATATTATAATGGCATATGCATACTCAATGGAAGTTTTTTATCAGATGGTAAAGAGAAAGCAGAAGTTTCCAATTGCCCAGATTCTCGGTCGAACAGATCTGCTCTTGTTTCCCATAGCGGGCTATTTATTATATGGTCAATTTTGCATAACGATCATCTTTTATCTTCTCTTCATGTATCCTTGGGCGCTCGCTCATCTTGGAGCTAATGATATAGTAGATATAGAGAACGATCAAGCAAAGGAGCTCAAAACAATAGCGGGATTATACGGAGTAAAAGGAAACAAAATTTGGGTCCATTCTTTTTCAGCAGTTCATCTCATAACTTCTGTAATTTTTGTGCTCTTTGATTTAGGAACGGTGGCAATCTTTGGCTTTGCTGTTTCATGGATTCTCATTGTTCTTGCAAACATTCTTATAGCGAGAGGAAAGGAAGCGAAAGATTGGCTAAAAGCATTGCCTATGTTTCACGCTTCGCTTTTGATTTATATTTTATCTATTATTATTGATTCTGCACTTTTGATCTGAGGAGAATTCTTTTATCTTTATATTTTTTTATTATTCTTTCTTTTTTCTTCCAGATATTTTAGATAGTCGAGTTCTTTTTTCTCGTGAATTTTAATCAATTCTGCTTTCTGGGCGAGCCATTCAGGTCCATCTAAGGGATAAAAAAGCATAACAATCCCACTAAATATTAAAAATATGGCAGGAATTAGCGAGAATCCAATCATGATACCCATTTGAGTA
>JAGXNZ010000125.1 GCA_019894655.1 Promethearchaeota archaeon
ACGGATTGTCATAGACAATGATGAAATTATAATCCTCTGCGATATCTACGGCTTCTTTAAGAAATTTAGTCGTTGCTATCGCACCAGTTGGATTATTTGGGTAGTTTAAATACATTAATTTAGTTTTTTTTAAGATGTCGCTTTCAATAACTCCAAAATCGGGTAAAAAGTTATTTTCTTTTAGTAAAGGAATCGTATGTATTTTTCCATCACATAATGTAGTAGCCCCATTTTCATATACAGGATAACCGGGATTAGGACATAATACAATATCTCCGGGATTAACAAAAGCTCTAGCGATATTAGCTACTCCCTCTTTTCCTCCTATTAAGTTAGTTACTTCATCATTAGCATCAAATTTTAAATCAAATCTGACATCATACCACTTCTGTACAGCTTCTCGGAAATCTTGTTCTCCCTTACTTGACGGATAATTCTGGTTTTCGGGGATTTTTACTTGATTAATTAGTTCATTAATAATCAAGTCTGGAGTCGTTAAATCTGGGTCACCTATTCCTAATGGGATGATGTCTATCCCTTCCTTTTTCTTTTCATTGAGTAATTGCTCAATTTCAGCGAAGATATATTCTGGTAACTTGTTAATCCTATAAGCATACGTTATTTTAATTTTAAACACCCAATATATTTCAGTACATAAAAAATTGTATTAATTCATTCACTAATAGATAAAAATCTTATGAAATAGATTAAGCAAAAACAAATCAACTTTAAAACATAAGAATCGAATTTTTATCAATAGAATTCAGCTTAGCTTATATTATATAACCAAATACTTAAAATCAAAATTAGTTTTTATTTAGATTTAATGAATAATTATTTGAAACAAGAGGTAATATACATTAAATGGGTCGTCATACGAGGTTAAGACAAGTTAAAGATCCTCCACATAATTTCTATTTTCAATCTGAAAATGACAATTCGTCAGTTGGATTAAATATCGCAGAATTCGAGGCCTTAAGATTAAAACATTACATTTCCTTAACCCAAAAAAGTTCCGCTGATACCATGGGGGTGTCCCAACCTACATTCTCGCGAATTTTAGAGAAAGCTCACGGAAAAATTACACAAGCGCTAATAGAAGGCAAAGATATCCGCGTTTATGGAGGGAAAATTAATCTTAAGCAAGATTATAAAGGTTACGGATGCTTAAATTGTGATGAAGAATGGGTAGATGAATTAGCTTCTAAAAATCGCAAAGTATCTTGCCCTAATTGTAGTAGTAAAAAGGTCTATTTTTTAGTAAGAGAACCGCTCTAATAATATAAGTTTTTGAAGCTGAAGCGTAAAAAAAAGCTTTACCATCGCTTAAACACAGAATTTTAATTAAATTAAAGACTTACCAACCTAATTATTTTTTAAAAACTTCATTTTTGGAAGATGACAATTAATGGATAAAGAACCTAATAAAATATGGTATAAAGCTGCACGTACTATTATCAAAGCAGGACAACTTCCTATGGTAGTTAATGATGATTTTATTGAACTATTAAAGCTGATCATGACTGATAAACAAGCTGAGTTTATCACAGTTTTCAGAAAACCATCCCTAAGTATTGATCAGATAAGAGAAAAAACAACTTTAAATGACGAAGATTTAAACGAGATTTTGAACGAACTGATGGATAATGGGGTTGTAGTAGGTGTTCCGAGTAAAAGAACAGGGATCATGGTATATCGACTCCTTGGACCATTTCCGGGATTGTTTGAAATGCAATTTATGAAAGGAGAAATAGGGGAAAAACAAAAAAGAATTGCTTATCTTTTTGATTCAATTTTTAAGGAATTAAGCAAAGGGACTCAGAGGAATTACGAAAGTATGGTAGAACAATATAAAAATTTCCCTCCGATAACAAGAGTTGTCCCCGTTGAAGAAGAAATTGAGAATGTTCCTATTGATAAGATATTACCACATGAAGAAGCCTCTAGAATAGTAGATAAGTATGATGATATTGCTCTGGTTCATTGCTACTGTAGACATGAAAAAGATTTGCTTGAACACTCCTGTACTGTAACAGACGAGAGATTGAATTGTTTTTTATTAGGAAAAAGCGCTCAATTTGCAATTGAACATAATTTTGGTACTCCAATATCGAAAAATGACGCAAAAACCATAATCGACAAAGCGTCTGATGAAGGACTCGTTCACAAAGTGTTCCATGTTCACCTTAAACCAGAATTAGATGAAGAAGCTATTTGTAACTGCTGCAAATGCTGCTGTGGGATATTTTCTCGCTTTTGGGAGGGTATTTCACCTTATCATTGCTATACAAGTTATTTACCGGAAGTTGAAGAGGATTCTTGTGTAGGGTGTGGTACATGTGTGGAAAAATGCCCTATGGAAGCAATCGATTTGGTTGAAGATATTGCAGTTATTAATGGTAGTAGATGTATTGGTTGTGGTATTTGTGTTCACCATTGTCCCGAAGAAGCAATGAATTTAGAACGAACAGGGAATCGAGAAGTTTTTGTTCCACCTCCAAAATTAAAAACAACTTAAAGCGATAAGGTTATATCGAATGGGTCTCAAAAAAAAAATCAGTCCCACTCCTAAAAGATCGGAGTAATAATGCTTAGTTCATGATTCATATTAAGCTTTCACCAACAACGCTAGGATGTGGTTTTTTTCCTAACATTTTTAGTAGCGTTGGAACAATATCTGTAATCTTACAATGAGATATTTCTTTCACTGGTATTTCTTTAGATCCTCCGATAATTAGAGGAACAACCGAACTTCCCTTAAGTCCTATATCGTGTAAATACAAATTTTTGTTTTCTTTTTTGCCGTGTTTGATATTATACGCAACATCACCACAAGTACTAACTATTATGTCTGCCCTCCGGGGATTTTTAAAGTTACGCGAAAGCAAATCTGGGTACAATGGATAATCAATGTGAGACGTAGCATCTAACCAATCATTTAAAGTGTGAAATTTGTTGTCTAATAACTTACTCGCAATTTCGTCGTTAATATAGTTAAACACATCACCATCAACAGCTTCTGTGGAATATTTAGTTTTAAATTCCCTACCATTTCCTGTATATTCTATAGAACCTTTTATAATTTTGCCAGTGTTTTGATCTTTTCTTTTTAAGTGGATTTTTCCTTTTTTAGAAGTGTTCCCATCTTCACAGTAATACATTAGACGGACGCCATTAATAGTAAATAGCTTTTCTAATAAGTTGATTTGTTTTGGACCATAGTTCTCCATTTCTGAAATGGTAGGGTGATTCCAATTTTGTCCATTATCGTTGCTATTGGATTTAAAATTGAAAAATCCGACACTATTAAATCCACTTAGGTTCATACTCCCGTTAACATTCTTACGAGGGTGGTAATGACTTAGGCTATTTTCACTAAAAAAATTCCCAATATCCCCCAGAGTTTTTGCTTTATAGTTCCCATGATCAGAGGAGATAGCAATCGCGGTTTCTTCCAAATAACCTAGTTTATCCAATCCTTCGAGTAATATTCCTAGTACTTTATCTATGTTAAATAAATTTAGCTTATACATCTTTGAATCAAAACCGTAAAGGTGCATCATTATATCAGAGGATATGAACAAGAGGTTAGAAACAATTGGAGCTTCTTTAGTATCGAAAAACTTCTTAGGGTTTTCAAAAGTTTTGAGCAACTTCTTCACGGCAACTAAATTAGATTTTAAAATGTACTTGTTAATGTTATGAGAATGTTTTATTAAAAGGTAATACAAAATTAATTTAGTTTTTCTCTCTGGGAAAAGATAACTAACACCTCTACTAATAAATTGACTAATACTTACTGTGTTTCCTTCCCCGACCATTTCAAATAATGTTCTGCAATTATTACCGAGGTCATCGTTTAATTTATAAACTTGTATTCTTTCATCCGATCCTATTGAATTATATGATCTTAAAAAAGGAGGAACCTTATTTCGTTCCATCCAATGAAAAGAGGGCACTCCGTGGCATAATTCCTCCAAATAATTTCCTGTATATGTGCCAGTCATCATTGATACTTGAGTCGGATAGGTCAGTGAAGGGAAATCTGTTATGCAATTATTGGAGTAAATCCCCGTTTTCATTAGTTGTTTTAAATTAGGAAGTGAACCATTAGCTATGAGGTTAAAAAATTGATCAGATCGTACGTCATCAATAATGCAAAATATAACATGTTTTATTGAATTCATCGGGTTCATTAATCTAAATCTTTGAATTAAAATTAATTTTGTTTAATTTTAAATTGATTTTACAAAATGGTTGAAGAACATTCACACTTTGTGCGGTATATTGAACTAAAGCTTATCGAATAACTCCAATGTAGTAGGCTATTATGTAACTATTTTAATTATCAACATTAAGAAAACATTATTTAGGTCTATGAATAATGGAGCCTCCGACGGGAATTGAACCCGCGACCTGCAGATTACAAGTATCAGCAAAAGTTAGAGTTTAATTAGTTTCTGCTGCTATACCGCTAAGCCACGGAGGCGTGAAATTATACTTAATACGCTGAGTAATATATAAAAAAGACAAACTAATTATTAATTTTGCTATTTTTGAAACGACAAAAGTCAATGCAAATAATTAAATGTTTACTTTACTTTTTCTTTAATTAATTACTTTTAATTCCTTATTATCGAAAAGGAGTTTTAATTTACTATGTTTACTAAAGAAGATGTAGAGATTTTAGCATATCAACGCTATACGTCGGGAGAAGATTACGATAAATCCGTTTGGTTCTTAGCTGAGCTTGTAGTGAAGATCTTAAAAAATGTAAAAAATGGATATGATATAAAACCCCTTGAAACAGATAATTTGGTTTTATTATTAAGTGATAATGTCGATGGGGGGCTAATTGAGCCTAATAAAGGCGAAGTTAAAGAATTAGCTGAAGTCATTTATAATGAACATCCTGAAAAGAGTAAGCTACACTTCTTTATCGCTGAGAAACAGCTCCTACTTAACGAAATAAGGAAGGTCATTAAAGAAAATAGTACAAATCAGTAAAATTTTCTTATTGCGCTGAAATAAACTCGATCTGTCTTTTTTTTTAAATACTCTTA
This sequence comes from Promethearchaeota archaeon, assembly GCA_019894655.1. The sequence continues at coordinate 5,064 of JAGXNZ010000125.1, forward strand.
ATACCTTAATATATTAAACTCAGAATAGTTGAGATTAAAATCTAAATAATAATAACTATAAATAGTAAATTAATTTGAAATACTAAATTTGGTAATTAAATTGCCTAGTCCTAAAAAACCTAAGAAAAAAACTCCTGCGGATGAAAAGCAAAAATCTCTTTTTTCGTTTGCAGATAAGTTTGAAGCTGATAAAGAAGAAAAAAGCATTGGTATAACAAAAGAAGAAAAAAAAGAACCTAAAGATCGATTAAAAACCCAAATACCTCTTAAAACAGAAGATATAAAAGAAGAAATAAAAGTTAAAGAAGAACCTGCACTAAATATAGTTCCAAAGAAAACTTATTTTAAAAGTAATGGTAAACCCTTTGGCTTAAAAGAGGATGGCATACAACTGCAAGTTATTAATAGGGAATCTGTTAGTTCGAAATATATACGTTACCTAATCGAAAAAGGAGAAATCGTAGAAAATTTAGATAGAGGTTTGCTTTTAGATGTAGATTATGATGGTGGATTAAATAAAGCATATTGTAAATTTTACGATTTGGACACCGACGAGATAAAAATATGGATTGATACTACAAACCACGAGCCTTATTGTTTGAGTAAAGAACCAATTTCAATACTTGAACAATTAAATTATACAGATAAAGCGGGAAAAAGAAATAAACTAGTAGATTTCGAGGGTTTTAAAAGGTTTGAAGAAATAAAGCGATTTGAATTGCTAACTGACAAAGAAATACCTATGACGAGGATATTTGGGAAAACTCCCATAGACATAGGAGGATATGGACTGAATATTAAAAATATTCTAGCTGAAAACGAGAAAAAAGCGTGGGAAGCAGATATTCGATACCATTTAAATTACGTTTTGGATCGACAGTTAATCCCAGGACTTATTTACCGTATTAATAGCAGTAAACTTGAAAAAATCGATTTTAAAGAAAGTTCTGAAGAAACTAAAAAATTAACAGACGAATTAAGAACTCTGTTTAAAGA
>JAGXNZ010000011.1 GCA_019894655.1 Promethearchaeota archaeon
AGACTAATTGGCGAAACATTTCAAAAGGACCCTCGTTACTCGGTATACCAAATTTTCTTGCTGGTACTTGCAGGAACATTGGTCTGGTTTTTTGTAGATCTATACCTCTTCGTCTTCCCATTCGAAGTGCTCTATTATATCGTATATTTTATAGTTTTGACGGGATTCTTCTTTGCATTGAAAGGAATTTTTTGGATACTCGGGAAAAGCGTTGGAGGGATAGCTAAAAGAATGGGAAAAGTTCAAGTCACAAGTCCGAAATTTCTCACAAGAAGAAGAAGGTTTAAACACATAAAAGATCCAAACGAAAGGGAGGTGCAGTGGTAAGTAATGAAAGGATTTTGTTTAATTGCTATAGTTGTAGCTATGTTGATGTTCTACCAGAAAGAACCGGTCTACACGGTTGTCATAATTGGAATCGGTGTGGTAATTTACTTTGTTTACAAATCAAAAAAGAGCGGGAAAGGACTGCTTGGTGGCTTTTTCAGCGGAAATCAATCGCAACAAGATAGTCGAATTGACGATTTAATCGCCTTGATGATGCTCCAACAATTCTCATCAACCAATCCCCAGAACAATAGCGCTTCTCACCAAATTTCCGAAGATGCTCGAAGGCGACGTGAAGCAATCGATAAAACGCAAAAAGAAGTATTAGACTTATTGAGCAGTGATTAATTTGGTTAAAACCAATATTGCTTCTTTGCTCGATCTGTTAAGGGGACGAAGAATAATCTCGATCTCGGGGGAGTCAGGAACCGGTAAAACTACTTTAGCATTACAATTAATTGCTTCTATAATGACTCAGGATGACGCTTTTGATACACAAGTTGTATGGATTCAAGCTAGTGAGCAATTTCCTAAAAAACGCCTGCGTGCTTTTTTTAAAAGTTCTAATGGAAAATCCGATGCTCTTCTGAAAAAAATCTTTTTGTATCCTACATCCACACCCTTTTTGAGTTATGAAGATCAATCTTTTTTTTTTAATACCTTAGGAAGCGCAGTGTTACCCTTTGACACCAAGTGTTTAGTAATTGATAACATTTCGCACCATTTACGGTTTGCTGCTTCTTGTTACTCCAATTTCAGGCAAAGGACGGCGCTTTTAGACGAATTTTTTAGTTCACAACTATTTCCCCTTATCATGCGTTGTCTAAGGGAAGAAATCGTACTAGTTTTAATACACGAGGTCTCTTTCGATCCAGCATTAGGGAAGAATCAAATGTTTTTCAATACGTTATATTCGAGGATCAACAGCGTAAACATATGTCTATCTAAACCGTTTAACTTTACCTCCAAAACTAAACGGATGGAACTCAAGTTGAGAGACAAACAGATCACGAGTGAACTGAAATATAAGATTCTAGAAAAAGGAATTTCTTTAGTTTAGTATTAGGTCTCATTTTCTTATTTGTTCCTATTTAACATCTTTTTTACTATTTTATTATAGATTAAAAAATAGTTTATTTAAAATGACGGAACGAAAAAAACAGGTATAAAAGGTATATAAAAACTGATAGGTAGAAAAATCGTTATAATGAATATAGAGATTAAACCAGGTAGAAGGCTTCCTTTTTTTAAATAAACATAACCTAAGATTAAGCTCATAAAGCTTGAACAGATAAAGTTTAATATAACTGAGGATATAAAGGAGGAAGAAAAATCAATTGGAATTTCATATGAGAGCAGGGGAATAATAAATAGCATAGATATTAAAGTTTTTAAGATAATAGTGATGAAAAGATGTAATATTAGAGCCCTTTTTCGAGAGTATTTTCCTGCTAACATTGTTAGAATAATTCCACGATGTAGGATCTCCTGCCATAAACCAATGCTTAAACTATACAACCAAGTAATAGTGAGAAACACATTGTATAAATTCAGTAAAGATACACCTAGCATCATTTGAGCTGCAAAGTAAATAGCACAGATCGAGGAAGTTGATAATATTATTATTTTTAAATATTTTTTATAGAAAGTAATTTTCAACCAACCTAACCCAATACAATCAAAATATTGATTGATAGGTTGTTTCCCATATGGAAGTCCTATATGCTTAGGAACGACATAAAACCATAAGAAAACATAGAGAAGATTCGGTATTAAGAACATTAATAACATTTGGAAGAGTATTATATTATCTTCAATAATAGACTGTGTCCTATAAAAAGGATACATTATTATCTGTGGGCTTAGGATTCCTGTAATTAAAGCTGTAAGTAAAAACAAAAGAAAATCAATAATAAGAAGGATTAGTATTGAAAACCAAATATGCTTAGAGAATACCGTAGGGGTAATATTTTTTTTATGTTCACTCCATTTAGTTATGGGCTCTTTTTGATAAATTGGCAACATGATGTTAAAAAATAAGAGTGAAACTAAGAATCCCACTATTATAACCGCTATAAATAGGAACATCATAGCATTATTATCCTGGTAATATAAAAAATTTATACCAAACGAAGTTATCCAAAAGAAAAAGATGTAAGGTATACAAATAATTAATATCCATTTATATAGTCGGTTTTTTGGGTTATATTCTTCCAGCACATAAAATTTCTGTCTTTTTTTACCGAAGAAATTGATTCTTAAAATAAAAATTATTAATAAAAATAGCCAAACAAATGGTAAAGTGAATAAAAAATTAATGAAAATTGCTACAAAATTTGAAGAGTTAATATAAATTAAGGATGGTAAGAGAGTTGCGCCTGTTTGGATAGTAAAGGTTAAAAATAATTTGGGTTTTGCTTGGTCTCGCGGAATAATTGGTAGAGCAGCTATAATCGATTCTCCAAGATTTTCAAAGCTTGTTAAACCATAAACTATTAAGCCTGAAAGAATAGGGCTGAATGTTAATATACCCATCCAATTTTGGAAGAACCCTCTGTCAATTAAACCTACTGTTTCGATGTTTTTAATACCGAATGCTACGGTATAAATGAAAGAAAGCAATATCGGAAGAATAATTGACATAAATACTTTGAGGTCTCTTGTGATTGTAACTAGATCTTTGCGTAAATAAGCAAAAAACGGTTTACTAATTTTTACTTTTACTTTCAAGTCCAATGGAGAGAGTTTTTTTGTTTTTATTATGTTAATTGCTTTAAATTTTGAAACACTAATTCTTTCAATTGCTTTAAACGCTTTTTTAGATATCCAATATGTGATAATAATCAATAATGCAAATCCAATTAGAACGCTTATCCAAAGTTGGTAAGATGCATTGTTAGGCGCAATTAATAAAGATATTAAAAAGCTGGGGTTAAATAAGAAAGGTATTAAACTTAAAATAATGTTAATTATTGATTGGTAATCAGTAGCCGTAAATAAATTGTAAAACGACTCTACTGAACTGAGAAACCATTGAATTAAGACATAACTACTGATAATAATAAAAATGTAACTTAGAATATTGATTAAGCGAATAATTAAAGTTTTTTTTGAACTCACATCATAAATATCCAAAATTCTATTTATTCGTTCTCCAGAAATTAATAAAATGCTAAATGACAAAACCACATTTAAAAACGAAATTCCGAGGCACACTAAAAAAAGAAGTATATTTTGACTTCCAATTAGCATGGTAATTGGAAAAGCAAAAATCAAAACAATTATTGGAAGATCATAACTTCGAAATAAAGTTAAATATACTATTCTCAAAAAATTTTTTCTTGAAATAGGTAATGTTTCAAACCATTCAAAAATTTTACCTGAGATTATCATTGCCGTATCCAATATTCCCATTATGAAAAAATTTAAAAACTGTAAAGCAAAATAAAGGGAAAAGAGTAACCCACCTACAAAATAAACAATTTCAATTGATGTCGAACCCTGCGAAATAAGATTGACAATTTCGAAATAAGTTAATAATGGAAGTACAGGTATTATTCCAAATATAATAGCAAAAAATAATTTTGTAAAAATTACTTTTAGTTTTAGTCTAAATGGATGCTGTATATATTTTTCTAAGTAATAAGTTTTACTTCCTCCCTTTGATAACACTAATTCTTCAACAAGTAATTCTCTACTAGCATATTTTGCTAAACAATAAGGTGAAAGTTCCTCTTCTTCCATTAGATTTCTTTTTCTCATCTTCATTTGAATTTCAAAACAGAAATTTTCAAAATATTAATAATCATGTAAAAATAACCCTATTTACCATTGTATTCCTTTATTTTTTTTTTTTAAGCTTAATTAATAAATGAAAAATGTAATTATCTTTAGTATCAGAATAATTTTAATTAATCTTGCGAAATTTGTCAATCGAGATTATTGGTTCAAATTTAGGGGTTGGGCCTTGCTTACTTCTTACCCAGTGTAATTCATTTTTAATATCAAGGTTCATAAATTTCTTCCCTTAAATTTAGTATTTTTAAGTTTTCTAATTTTTTAAAAGAAACCAAATGGAAAAATTAGGTAGTTAATTATCCAAATTAATAGGATAGTTATTTCTATATAGAAAAATCTTTTTCTTGACTCTATTAAAGATATAATACTTCCTAATACAACTAAGAAGATCCCAATATTTATTCCAAAATTGCCGAAACCTCCTAACCGGTAACTCCAAAAAGGAGCGTGAGTCCATAAGGCGGGTTCTAAATCTGGCATGACAGAAAAAGCGTATTCTATTAATCTTACAGTTAGAGTCATTGAGAGATAAATTAAAACAATAAAAATGAAAATTACTTCACCAAATAATTTCCTTTTTAAATCATTTAATCC
>JAGXNZ010000126.1 GCA_019894655.1 Promethearchaeota archaeon
CAACAACCGCCAGTTTCATTTTGTCAGAACCAACTACTTTTTTTAATTCTGTAATAGTTGGAACGAAAGTGTTATATTTTCCTAACTCTGAAACAGGACCTTCTATGTTATAGTTCGTTCCTATCGCATCTATAATATCTTGCTTATTTTTAGCAAAGAAAGGTGTTCTTTGAAAGGGACCTATTTTTTTTGAAACAATCGCTGCATTAATTAAATTATTTTCTAATAAAGCAATCAATATTGCTGTAACCACTCCTCCATCTGTAGCATACTTTTGTATCTGAGGATCACTAGCTTGAGCTGTAACTATTTTAGACCAGTTACCTATTGGGGGTTTGAAATTAAATTTCTCGTTTAATTCTTTGTCTAATTCGTGAATTTCGGGGCAAATTAAATAGCAAATACCACAATGAAGGCAATTATCTTCATTTGAATAATAAGGTAAACCACTTGTAGAGATATCAATGGCTCCTATTTCCGCAGCTGAACAAAAACTAACACACCCTCCACATTCTCCACAAATTCCTTTTTCATGAACTTCTTTAATAAGATCTTTAAAGGATTTAGGCTTTACTTCATTTTCTTTATAGAATCGATCTTCTGTCAAATCTCGTAACACCTATAGTATCTTTTACACTTATTTATTATTATTTATTTCTTAACATTCAAAACTGTAAGTTAAACTTCTAATTACTATAAATAAAAATAAGGTAATTAGTTATAATATTACGGTTCTAAATTAATATATTCAATAAAAAATGTAAAATTTTTTCTGGATTTAGTATATTTATTTTAATAGAAAACATTTTTCCGTATTTTTTTATTGAATATCATAATTATTCCACACTTTTTTATTTAATTTAATAATAATTTTATATATTATAATCGTTTTTAATAATATTATCGAAAGAATTGAAAGAAAAGTTACAGAGTAATTATTTCAAAAAAAAAAATAATTAAAAAGGTAAGAAAAAAGCGTTATTAATGTAAATATTGTTTGAAATGTCATTCTTTTTATAAGTTATCTTTATTCGCATTCGGTGTAATTATTTGACCAATATAATAAAAAATGTTATGGTAATAGGGGCAGGTATCGCCGGGATTCAAGCTTCATTAGATTTGGCTGAAAGAGGCATAAAAGTTGAGTTAATTGAAAAGAATGCGTGCATAGGCGGAAGAATGGCTCAACTAGACAAAACTTTCCCTACGAATGATTGCTCGATTTGTATTTTAGCTCCAAAACTTGCAGAGTGTTCTCGACATCCAAATATAACTCTGCATACACTCTCTGAAGTTCAAAGTGTTAAGGGTTCTGCTGGAAATTTTACTGTAAAAGTTTTAAAACAGGCCCGATATGTTAAAGAAGATGCGTGTATTAACTGCGGAATCTGCGTTGAAAAATGTCCAATGAGAGTAGAAGACGATTTTGATATGCAATTAAGAAAACGTAGGGCAATTTATATTGATTATGTTCAGGGAGTCCCAGCAATTATGTCTATTGACAAAGAGAATTGTTTGTGGTTCACAAAATCAGCTTGCCGAATCTGTGAAAAAGTTTGTGAGAGAGAAGCCATAGACTTCGATCAACAAGATAAAGAAATTGAATTGAATGTAGCTTCTATTATCGCTGCCACGGGATATGATGTTTTTGATCCTACACCAATTAGTTATTTAGGATATGGACGGTTCCCAAATGTTGTAACTTCTTTAGAGTTTGAGCGGTTGATAAGCGCATCAGGACCCGTTGGAGGGCATTTGACGCGACCTTTTGATCAAAAAGAACCAGAAAATCTAGCTTTTATTAACTGCGTTGGTTCTAGGGATATAAAAAATAATCCTTATTGTTCTTCTTGTTGCTGTATGTATACAACCAAGGAAGCTATGATTGCTTATGAACATAATAATAACATTCAAACTACGATATTTTATATTGATCTTAGAGCTGGTGGTAAAGGTTTTCGAGATTATATTCAAAGAGGTTGCGATGATTATGCAATTACATATATTAAAGCAAAAGTAGCAAAAATTTTACAGGACGAACAAAAAAATCCAATTGTTGTTTACGAAGATACAGACACATTTGAGGTAAAACAGCTTAAATTTGACATAGTTGTCTTAGCAACGAGTATGATTCCTAAAAAAGACGCTGTGAGATTGTCAGAAATTTTAGGTATATCGGTAGACGAATACAATTTTTTAAAGGGTATGACATATCATCCGCAAAAATCCTCTAAAGAAGGTATCTTTCTCTGCGGCGCTTGTAGAGCGCCAATGGATATTCCAAACTCAGTAGTTGATGCAAGTGGAGCTGCAGCTAAAGCAGCTGAAATAGTGATGAGGGTGTAGGTAATTGACAAGCGAAGATATAAGAATTGGAGTATTTGTATGTCATTGCGGAACTAATATTGGAGGAGTATTAGATGTTCCTTCATTGGCAAATTATGCAAGAACTTTACCAAATGTAACTTATTCAGCTGATAATCTTTATACTTGTTCTGAAGTAGGATTAACTGAAATTAAGGAGAATATAAAAGAACACAAATTAAACAGGGTTATTGTAGCTTCATGCTCTCCTAGAACTCATGAACCATTATTTAGAGCTATTTGTCAGGAAGCTGGTATAAATCCTTACTTGTTCGAAATGGTGAATATAAGAGATCAGGATTCCTGGGTTCACATGAAAGAACCAGAAAAAGGAACGGAGAAAGCGAGGGATCTTATTAGGATGAGCGTTCATAAAGCAGCTTTACTTGAGCCATTAGAAAGGGTAAAAGTTGCAATTACGCACTCAGCTGTCGTAATAGGTGGCGGAATTGCCGGAATGACAGCTGCGCTAAATTTGGGAAATCAAGGATTTATTGTATCTTTAATCGAAAAGGAACCAGAATTAGGAGGGCTCCTTAAGTCTTTAAATAAAGTATTTCCATCCAATGAGGATGCGTCAACCTTATTAGAGATAATAGATATGATTGAATCTCACGATAATATACATGTATACACATCAGTAATTATAGAAAATATTACCGGATTTATTGGAAATTATAAAGTTACTATAAAACAGAATAAGGAAACCATTGATGTAGATGCAGGGGTAATCATCGTTGCGACCGGAGCTATTCCTTTATCTCCAGAGGGCTATTTTGGATACGATCAAAAAAAAATTATAAGTCAGCTTGATTTAGAAAGTCTCCTAAAAAATGATCAAGTTAAAGCTAACAATATTACTATGATATTGTGCGTTGGATGTAGAAACGAAGAGAGAAGGTATTGCTCAAATATTTGTTGTATGAGCGCTATTAAAAATGCCATGTTATTAATCGAGAAAAATCCGAATGCTCATATTACTATATTGTTTCGAGATATACAATCAGCTGGGACAGAATATGAAAAATATTATAGAAAAGCTCGAGAAATGGGTATTTTATTTATAAATTATCTGCCTGAAAAACCACCAGTTATTACAAAAGACTTTGTAGATGTATATAGTGACTTATTGAATCAAGATATTAAAATACCGCAAGATCTCGTAGTTTTATCAACTCCTCTGATCGCAAACGAGGATTCGGAAGTACTAGCGAAAATGCTAAAAGTACCGTTAGAAGAAAATAACTTCTTTTTGGAGGCTCATGTAAAATTAAGACCAGTCGATTTTGCTACTGATGGAATTTATGTTTGTGGGTCAGCACATTGGCCAGCAGATATCGCTGAAAGTACAAGTCAAGCAAATGCTGCCGCTTCTAGAGCTTCTACAATTTTATGGAGAGATCATTTGGAAGTAGAAGGATCAACAGCAGAGGTTAAAACAGAATTATGTATTGGGTGCGAAGCTTGTATTAGAATTTGTCCCTACAATGCAATCACTAAAGATGAAGAAACCGATACAGCTATTGTGAACAAAATAGTATGTAAAGGCTGCGGATTGTGTGGCGCAAGTTGTCCAAAAAATGCGATAATTATCCACCACTTTACAAGCGACCAAATACGAGCTGAGATTTTCACATACGGAGGTGCAATATAAATTCCATTTGAACCTAAAATTTTGGGATTTTTATGTAATTGGTGTTCGTATGCTGGTGCAGATCTAGCAGGAGTGAGCCGAATTCAGTATCCTACCAATATTCGGATTATTCGAGTAATGTGTTCAGGTAGGGTTGATCCAACATTCGTTATTGATGCTTTCCTGCATGGAATTGACGGGGTTCTTGTATTAGGCTGCCATTTGGGGGATTGTCACTACATAACTGGCAATTACGAAGCAGAAATAAAAATGAGTTCGCTAAGTAGGTTATTAAGTTTAGTGAAGTTTTCTGATAGAATGCGACTTGATTGGGTTTCTGCCGCAGAAGGAAACCGATTTGCCCAAATAGTATCGGACTTTACCAAATATATACAAGAATTAGGACCATCTCCAATAAAAGAAAGTAAAAATAAAACTCAAATTATTGATGATCTCGAAGCTGTTAAAAGCGTTTTGGAGAGTTCGCGACTTCGAGGTTTAATCGCTCGTCAAAGGGATTTAGTTACTGAAAAAAATGTATATGGTAATCAAATTCCAGTTGATAGGTTTGAAATCCTTCTTAATGATGCCATCCATAATGAATTTATTCGTCATAAAATAGTTATAAAAATAAAAGAGATTGGCAAATCCGTTCCGGATATAGCAAACGAAATTGGCATAAAAGCTAAGGAAGTCTTGGATCATATCGTTGTTTTAAGATCGCGAGGTTTAGTGGATGTTTACGAAATTAACGAGGAAATTCCTACATTTATTTCAATTAGGGAGGGACAAGAATGAAAAAAGTAGGTTCAGTTCTTGTTGTTGGAGGCGGAATTGCGGGTATACAAGCTTCTATGGATATGGCTGATTCTGGATACAAAGTATATTTAATAGAATCAACGATGAGCATTGGAGGTGTCATGTCCCAGTTAGATAAAACATTTCCAACTAATGATTGTGCCATATGTATCCTCGCGCCAAAGTTGGTAGCCGCAGGGCGGCATGAAAATATTACTCTCTTGATTAATACAACTCTCGAAAAAATTACAGGAAAAGCAGGTAACTTTACAGTTGATCTTAAACAACAATCGTTATTTTTAGATCAAGAAAAGTGTACCGGTTGCGGTGTCTGTGCTCAAGAATGTCCCGTAGAAGCGATTGATTTCTTTAATGAAGGACTCTCGAAAAGATCTGCGATATCTGTAAAATTCCCCCAAGCAGTTCCTTTGGTTTTTTCAATTGATCAAGATTTATGCATAGGGTGTGGATTTTGCAAAGGTGTGTGTAAAGCTAAAGCTATAGATTACACACTTGAAGATAAAAAAACTACGCTTAATGTAGGGGCTTTAATTATAGCACCTGGTTTTGATGAATATGATCCAGAGCCTACACAGCACTATGGTTTTGGAAAATATCCTAATGTGGTCACGAGTATTCAGTTTGAACGTATATTAAGCGCTAGTGGACCTCACTCAGGACTCATTCTTAGACCCTCAGACGGAATAATTCCAAAAAAGATCGCATTCATACAATGCGTAGGGTCTAGAGATAAAAGGCACGGTGGTGAATATTGTTCTTCAGTTTGCTGCATGTATACTGCTAAGGAAGCAGTAATTGCCAAAGAACATATGCCAATCGTTCAACCAACCATATTTTCAATGGATATAAGGGCTTGTGGAAAAGATTTTGATAAATATATTGAACGGGCTCAAGAAGAATATGGGGTAAATTATATTCGAAGTCGGATTTCATCTATTAAAGAAATTCCCGAATCAAACAATTTAATTCTTAACTATGAATCTGAAGATGGAAAGATAGCTAATGAAACTTTCAATTTAGTAGTTTTAGCAGTAGGAGCATTACCAAATAAGAGTACGAAAGAGTTAGCTAAAACGCTAAAAATCGATTTAAATAAAGAGAATTTCTGTAAAACAAAACCATTTTCTCCAGTAGAAACCTCTCGAGAAGGAATTTATGTTTGTGGGATGTTTTCAGAACCTAAGGATATTCCAGAAACTGTAGTTGAGGCAAGTGCAGCTGCTGGAGCTGTAAATGTTTTATTGTCTGAAGTGAGAAATACATTAATCGAAGAAAAAGTACTTCCGAAAGAAATCGATATTACTGGAGAACCTCCTCGAATAGGAGTTTTTGTTTGTCATTGTGGTATTAATATTGCGGGAGTTGTTGATGTTCCTGCCGTTGTTGATTATGCTAGTAAACTACCCGATGTAATTTATTCTGAAAGAAATCTATATACTTGTTCAGCTGACACGCAATCAAATATTAAAGAAAAAATAAAAGAATTTAATTTAAATAGAGTAATTGTCGCTTCGTGTACACCTAGAACGCATGAACCATTATTTCAGGCAACCATTAGAGAAGCCGGTCTTAATAAATACCTTTTCGATTTGGCTAATATTAGAGATCAATGCTCATGGGTACATATGCATGAACCAAAAGAAGCCACAGAAAAATCTATGGATCTCGTAAGGATGGCAGTAGCAAAAGCTCGTAAGTTAGTACCCTTACAAGAACAACAAGTTTCGGTAATTCATAAAGGAATGGTAATTGGTGGAGGAGTTGCGGGGATGACTGCAGCCCTGAATTTAGCAGATCAAGGATTTGAAGTATTTCTTGTTGAGAAAGGCAAGAGATTAGGTGGATTTTCAAACAATATATATCAAACTATTGAGAATTATGATGTTCAAGAACTTATTTCGAACTTAATTAAAAGAGTTAATGATCATAAACTTGTCAATGTTTTCCTTAATGCTAAAATCAATTCTATTGGAGGATATGTTTGTAATTTCACAACTAACCTAAGTTTTGGGAATGATAAGCAAAAAAAGGAATTTCAGCATGGAATTATAATTGTTGCTACTGGTGCTCAAGAGTATAAACCAAAGGAAGGAGAATTTCTTTATGGTAAAACAGATAAAGTAATACTCCAATCTGAACTTGAAAAAGTGCTTTTTACCGATGCAGAAAAAATCAAAGATTTAAAAACAATAGTAATGATCCAGTGTGTTGGATCTAGAAATGAAGAAAATCCCTATTGTAGTAGAATGTGCTGTTCAGAAGCAATAAAAAACGCAATAAAAGCGAAAGAGATTAATCCAGAATTAAATATCATCGTTTTATTCAGAGATATAAGGACTTATGGATTTAAAGAGAAATATTACAATATTGCGAGAGAAAAAGGAATTGTTTTTCTCCGATTTGATAATGATATTCTCCCTAAAATAACTCATAAAGAAACACATTTTAGCGTAGATGTTGCTACACCTAAAGGAGATAAAATTAATATCAAAGCCGATTTAGTGGCATTAAGCGCTGGCATTATATCCGATGGTGAAGGAAACGAAACCTTAGCAAAGATGTTAAAAGTACCTACTAACGATGAAAAATTCTTTTTAGAAGCTCACGTAAAATTAAGACCTTCAGATTTCGCAACTGACGGAATTTTTTTATGCGGGACTGCCCGAGCAAGCGCCACGATTAGTGAAAGTATTGCACAAGCGTTATCGGCAGCATCGAGAGCTACTACAATATTATCAAAAGACATTTTGTTTACAGAAGGTGTAATTTCAAAGGTCGATCCCGCTTTATGTATTGGCTGTAATAGGTGTGCTGATGTATGCAATTACGGTGCTGTTGGTGTAAAGTATGAACAAGGATTGATGATCTCCGAAGTTAATCCCTTACTGTGTAAGGGTTGCGGAGATTGTGCTGCTGAATGTCCTGCGGGGGCAATTACAATGAGCCATTTCGGAAATTCCCAAATTGAACCGATGATAGCTGAAGCGGCTCGCGTAGAGTTTGGTAACGGTCGCCCAAGAATTATTGCTTTTCTCTGCAACTGGTGTAGTTATGCCGGAGCAGACTTAGCTGGAGTAAGTAGGTATCAATATCCTCCAAATGTAAGGACTATAAGAGTAATGTGTTCTGGTGGAATCTCCAAAAGCTTTATCTTACAAGCATTTTTAGAAGGAGCGGATGGAGTTTTCGTAGGTGGGTGTCATATTGGAGATTGTCATTACATTGCCGGAAACCAAGACGCCTTAAGAAGGACGCTTGAAATTGAATCGGAACTTGAGTCAATAGGAATAAATCCAGATAGGTTTATGCGTAAGTGGGTATCTGCGAGCGAAGGAAAAATCTTTTCAGACACTATGACAGAATTTGTTAAGAAAATAAAAAAATTGGGTCCTCTTGAATCGG
>JAGXNZ010000127.1 GCA_019894655.1 Promethearchaeota archaeon
AATACGTTCTATGGGTTCTGGTAACGCGCTAAGGTTTAAGGTAAGGCTTGCTTCCTCAGGAGTAAAAAGATTTTGCAAAAATCTTATCTCTGCTCCTGATTCACTTTGAGGAAAGCCAACAGGCATATGCTCATCGATATGCTGTTGCAATTTTCTATATACATCTATTGTTTCAACCATTTTATTCGCCTTTTTTTAAATTAATTGAATGACTATTCAATTTCTTTGAATTGTGTTATATTGTATCAATGAACATTTAAACATTTTTGTAAGAAAAGAAGTAAATTTCTTATAATGTTAATTTAAATTAATTACGAATTATTTTATCAAAGATCTAAGAGTAGCAAGATTCATTACATCTTCTTTCATATCTTTACCTTTTGGAGTCTCTATAATTCCGGGATGATCTTTAAATCTATCATCGTTTACCAAGAATCCAAAGGGTTCCTTGCCGATTTTTCCTTGTCCTATGTGAGTATGACGATCAACTCTAGAACCTAAATCTTTTTCAGTGTCATTTAAATGAATAGCAAATAGATACTTCAATCCAATAATATCGTCAAACTCATTCCACATTCTGTCGTATTTTTTCTTGGTAGTAAAGTCGTAGCCTGCTGCGAATGAATGAGCGGTATCAAAGCAAACTCCAATTCTGTTTTTATCTTTAATTTTACCTATAATCGTAGTTAAATGATGAAATTTATTGCCTAAACCCTTACCTTGCCCAGCGGTAGTTTCAAGCAAAATTTTAACCTTTGAACCTTTCGTTTCCTCTATTAATTTGTTTAATTGATGAGCAATCTGAGTTAACGCTTCTTTTTTGGAGATTTCATCTTTATCGCTTATAGGAATAACTCCAGGATGTACATTTTCAAATTCAATCCCGAGTTGGTCAGCTTTAATAAGCTCATCTAGCATAGCGCTATATGATTTCTCCAATTTTTCGTTATCGATACTTGCTAAATTTATTAAATAACTATTATGACTAATTATTGGCCAAATTTCTTCTTTTAATTCTTCCTTTATTTTAAGAAAATCGTCAATGTCACTTTGTATTAAAGGTTTTGACGACCAAGAGCGCACATTTCTAATAAATACTTGAATAGCTTCGCACTCAAGCTCTTTTCCCCTTTCAAGGGCCATATATTTACCCCCCGTAACGCTCATGTGAGCACCTAATCTCATTTCAATCACATCTTCAAATTAAGTATTTACCTAAAACTAATATAACTATAAATTTTAAAACAAAAAGAGGTAATAAATTCTTTTAATTAATGTTTGGTATCTGTAATTTCAAAGTCTAATTTATCTATTATCTCAATCAAATCGATAACTTCAAAATTCATATCAAATTTATCGTTGGCATCGCTTAAATTCGTCCTACAAAAAGGGCATACTGATGATATAACGGATGCTCCCGTCATATTTGCTTCTTCAAGTCTCTCCTTTGAAATCTCAACTGACCACTCTGGATAACCTATTTTTACGCCTCCTCCAGCTCCGCAACACCAAGCGTTTTCTCGATTTCTTTTCATTTCTACAAGTTTAATTCCAGGAATTTGTTTGTACACTTCTCTTGGAACTTCATAAATTTCCATATGTCTTCCCAAATGGCATGGATCGTGATATGTGACAGTTTCATCATATTCTGATTGAAATTTTAATTTTCCTTCGTCTAATAGCTCTTTAACTAATTCTACTGTGTGATATATCTGAAAATTATAGTCAGCACCATATTTTAACCAATCCTTTTTTAGTGTACGATAACAACCCGCACACGATGTGATGACCTTTGATGCGCCCGTATTGTTTATTTGAGCAATGTTGTAATTTATGAAGTCTTTAACAGAATTTATTTGACCAGTTCGCATTACTGGGCTACAGCAACAATGTTCGTCGATCAAAGTAAAATCAATATTAGCTTTCTTCAAGAATCTCAAAGTAGCGTCTCTTAGGTTTTTTTGACGATAATTGGATGTGCAACCGATAAAATAAACCCACTCTGCTTTATCTGGTAAATCGTATTCTTTTTTCAAATCTTCGTTATCTGAATTTTGTTCGCCATATGGATTGTACATGCCAGGTTTCTCTATACGTTCAATTAAGGCTTTTTGTTTCTCTGGACAAAATCCATTTATCACAGCCTCTGCTCGAGCGGCTTCAATAATATCGACTAAAAAATCGTTAAACTTGTCAAACCTGCAATTTTCCATGCAGTTTCCGCAAGTGGAACACGCGTAAAGTACATTTGCTACGCCTTGATTCCACTGGATTTCTCCACTTATTAAACCATAAATAAGCCAGAGCCTTCCACCTGTAGAATATGTTTCAAATCGGTATTTTTTATAGCTAGGACAATTAAAATCAGAATAATCGTAGGTAAATTTACAATAACCACATCTAAAGCACCTATGAATAATATCTTTCCAATCCTGTTCAGGCTTTAAAGTCATTTATGTAACCTCCCAATTTCCTGGATTCATGATCCCATTTGGGTCTAATAAATTTTTGATGCTTTTTAGAAGTTTCTTGTAATTAGGATCCATCTTTTCTAGTATTAGTTTTTGACCCGTAAGTTCTGCTTTCCACGGAATTCCCCCGATTTCAAGCACAGCTTTATTAGTATCGTGTAATGCCTCTCGGGCATTTTTCATATCTTCTGGATCTGAGCGATTAAAAGAATACGAAATAAAAAACATCGCAGCGTGGCCTTGTCCAATTAGTCTAGCGCCCATAGTAGGAACAATTTCGTGTTTTAAAGAAATTTTTGTTCCAATTTTAATCATTTCAGGGATTAACTGAAGTGGAATGAAGGCTCCAACATATTCAAAGCCACCTCCCTTCCTAAAATCTGCCGCACCTGCTGCAAATTGTGGTTTTTCGAGAAAAATATCTTCAATTCTTTTTGGAACTTTCATGTACCTTGA
>JAGXNZ010000128.1 GCA_019894655.1 Promethearchaeota archaeon
ACGTAAGGTAACTTATACGTAGTGTATATATCATATATACGTAATGTATATGTGGGTTATTTATAAACTTTTCTCAAACCTGGCAATCCCAAGACGGATGAACTCAAATCACTTGAAGGCCTGATAGTCAGAATTTTGAGTGCTACAGGATACACAGATCTAATAAAAAAATTAGAATAGTATGATAATTAGGATTCAATTTTACATATGGGACATAGATGAGCCCCAATTAAAACAAATCTATCTAATGGTGTGACTAAACCAGTATCAATGAATTCTTGCGCTAATTCTTCATTTTCAGAATAATCCTTTAGAATGAATTCATCTGAAGCAAGTTCTACAGGATCATGCATTATTGAAAGCTCAGCAATAGGTTCTCCATCATAATCTTCAACAAATAAGGCTAGTTGCCCATTCGAATAACGCGTTGTGTGGAGCTTTTTCTCAAAAATAATTTGATTTTTTATCATCTTTTTCATGAATTATTATCATTTCATTATTTATAAATAGAAAAAGAGTATGTGAAAAATGATTTTTAATAGTTTAGTGAATTCTAGCGTAATGTAATCAAAAAAATTATGGTGTAATATATCATGAGTGGGAATCAAATAAAAAGAGGAGATATCCTTAAGATTTATACTGATGGTGCAGCACGTGGTAATCCTGGTCCTGCGGCATATTCCTTTATATTTGTTCACAATGATGAGATCATTCACAAAGGGGTTGGATATATCGGAACAGCAACTAACAACACGGCAGAATATCAAGCAATCATTAACGCTTTGAAGGCAGCTGAAAAGTTCCATAGAGGGCATCTCCAAATCTTTTCTGACAGTAATTTAGCAATCCAGCAGATTAATAAGAAATGGAAGATCAACTATTCGCATTTAGCTGAAATGTGTAGTGAGGTCTATAAGCTGTCTGAAAAGTATGAGAAAGTTGAGTTTTTTCACGTGAGTCGGAATAACCCTTTTATTAAGAAATGCGATGAGTTATGTAATGCAAAATTAGATAATGAAGGATTTGAATAATAACCCTTTGATAAACTCAATATTAATCCCGAAATCATCGGAAATTTGATAAAAAATATGTATGAAAAGAAAAAAAATAAAAGAAATTTTAAAATTAAAGATGTTTTAATTCTGAGAGCCTAAAGTAGCCAATAATCATTAAAATGAAGCTCATTATTCCAAGAATTCCTATTGCAATAACCGGTACGGCAAAAACAGCAATAATACCTCCAAGTAATCCCGCTGAGGGTGTAGTCTCTTCAATGAAATGAATAACCAAGGTTTCGATTTGAGGAAACATAAAAATCGCAATCAGGACTATAATAGCTCCAATTATAAGTGAAATAAGAAGATAAAGATACGATTTTTTTATTTTTCCAGATCCTTTTATAGCTTCTGCGGCAACAGTATTTGGGAATAATCCAGAATTCCTTTCTAAGAACATATGGAAATGTTTCCATGCAATCATAAGCAATCCTAACGCAACAGCCCCAACGGGAAGTCCTCCTCCCAATAAAACTAACAAAAGGATCTTAATTAATGGCGCGATTTGTTGAAATTCGGATACTGTAATGGGATCGCTAAAAGTAAATCCGGGGAGCGCTGAAATAAAAAGAATTCCTACGATAACACCAATAACAATAATAGTTAGAGCTCCAACAATCCCAACGATTACCGCATATATGATATATTTTCGAAACTTCTCTAGCTTTTCGTTTCCTAATTCTAAATTTGCTTCTTTGATGTCCCTAAGCGATAAAAGCATAATAATAAACATTACCAATTGGATAATTCCCCCTGTAAAAATACTTATAATAGAAAGTATCGCCAGCACATACATCTTAATGCCAAAATCTTCAAATTGTCGAGTAAAATTCGATTTTTCCATGGTATTTTCTCTTTTATTAAATATTTTTTTGAATAAAGTGAATCTATTCTTAAATAAATATATATCTTTTATATTCTATTTATTATGGATCTTTATCGTGATATTCAAAAGAAGTGAAGCAGAATCAAATTAGTACAAGGATATAAATCTTTATAAGCGTAAGAAACTTAGACCAAAATGCTGTTTCAAACTGATAGGTTGAGATTATCCAAGAAAAGATTCTAAATTGCACTATTTTTAACTTTAGATTTAGATTTCTTACGAATTACCCGCATTTATCTGAATTGTGTAGTGAAGTCTATAAGCTGTGTGAAAAGTATGAGAAGGTTGAATTCTTTCATGTGAGTCGGAATAATCCTTATATTAAGAAATGCAATGATTTATGTAATGCTAAATTAGATGCTGAGGGATTTAATTAGTAGGAAGATGATAGGATTACCCTCTTTTCCGTCTATATCGATTTTTAAAATCAAATAGATATTTACAACGTGGATAGCTTGAGCAACCCAAAAATAGACCATATTGCCCTTTCCTTACAACAAGAGGACTTCCACATCCTGGGCATAAAATAGGTTTGTCAGTACTGAGATTAAATATATAATTACAATTTGGATATCCTGTGCACCCTAGAAATTCACCATAAGGGCCTTTACGAATCAGTAAGGGACTTCCGCATTGCTCACAAAATTTTGGAAGTGAATCAATGGTGAGTATTTGTTTATCTTCATATCTTTCGGTTAAATCTTAGTTAGATCCATTTTTATCGTCCTTATCATCAAAATCACCAGATAAAGTCCTGTCAATTTTTTCACATGTTCGCTTACAATCTAAAAAAATTAATCCAACCCTTACATCCTTTGTTGTAGAGACTTTTAATACTGCGTTAGGACCTGCTCGTAAGATTAATAAATAACCATCACTCCCTTTGACATATAACTGATCAAATTCACCTTTATTCATCTCCATAATCGACTTTTCAGCAAGAGAAAGAAGAGCGGCAGTCATAGCAGCAATTCTTGTTTCATCTACTCCTTTGGGAAGGGTAGAACCAATCGGTAAACCTTCAGTGGATACAATTCTGACGTCTTTCACTCCTGAATTCTGTTTTATGAGTTCAATTAAAACGTTTAATTTATCATCCCATTTCATAATTCTCTAACCAACTCTTTTTCCACATACATGACAAATAGTTTTTCCTTTTGGAAGCTCACTGCCACAGTGCTTGCAATATGGTTCATACTGTAGTTCTTTTCCTTTCTTAGGATGTTTAACTTCTGCTTCGCCTGTTAATAATAGATCAATATGAGTTACATATATGTAAAATTTAGTCTTTAGGATACTGTATAAATTTATATTTTAATATTGTTATCTAGTTTTGAAATGACTATTTTTAGGTTAATTAATGTGAAGGTCTAAAACTAGATTTAAGATCTGTAGCCTTTTCACGATCTTATCAACAATAAAATACAGAGAAAGCGAAGCAATAATGCAATAATTTATGCATACTTCAAGCTAGCAAATACATAATCTTAACCATCGTCTAACGACAAATAATAGGAAGAATAAATGTTTTTTAAGAATATTGGATGCCATCCATGAATTAATAAGAAAGAGATCGTTATAGCTAATTATGGTAATAGTACGAAGAGAAGGAGTTCTCCTAGAAGCAACTGAGAAGGAGTTTGAAAATCAGGCTGTCTTAAAC
>JAGXNZ010000129.1 GCA_019894655.1 Promethearchaeota archaeon
AGAATTAAAAGAGGCGGGATTTAATGTTGTAATATATGCTAACCATCTCCTTCGTTCTGCTCATAAAATTATGAAAGAAACAGCTTCTAACATCCTGAAAAACCAAAGGGGTTTTGAAGCAGAATCATTATGTAGCCCTGTAAAAGAAATATTTAAAGATGTAGGTTTTTTGGAAGTTAAAGAAAAAGATATGATGTATGTGAAAGGTAAAGTCAAAGTCATAATTCCCGCTGCTGGAAAGGATCCTGCTTTTGCTCTACCCAAGTCGCTTATAGAAATAAATGGCAAACCGATACTCCAAAGACAGATTGAAGCCTTAAATGCATGTGGAATTAAAGATATTACTGTCATAAAAGGATACAAAGAAGAACTATTTAACATCGATGGTGTAAAGTATGTAGATAATAATGAGTACCATAAGACGCACATTTTACATTCGTTATTTAAAGCAGAAGAAGATATGATCAATGGCTTCATATATATCAATTCAGATATTATTTTTAATCAACAAATCATAAATCGCTTAATTGGCTCCAAAAGAGATATTGTATTAGTAGTCGATAATTCTTACACTTATCATAAACACGATATAGATAAAAAACTTGATTTAGTTTTAACAAAGAACAAACCTTCTAGCGAAAGAAGAGTAGTAAGCATGAAGGAAAATGAAGTAGTGAGAATTGGAAAAAATGTAGATAAAAAGATGGCAAATTATGAATTCATTGGTATAGCTTATTTTTCTGAGAATGGTGTTGATATTATAAAAAAGTTGTTTTACGAGCTTAAAAATAATCATAGTGGTCCCTTTCAAGAATCTCATTCCTTTGATCAAGCCTCTTTTACTGATTTTATTCAAGAGGTAATTGATAATGGTTTTAAAGTGAATATTTTAGAGACACATAAAGGATGGTTAGAGATTCATGATCAAAACGATATAGAAATTGCTAAAGAGGTATTATAATTAAGTAATTCTTCGTTAATTATTTCAGTAAAAAGAACACATTAGAAAAATGCAGGAATATATTGGTTATAACGCGATTAAAAACCTTGAAAAAATATTAAAGAAAAATTCCTTTAGAACCATCTTCCTAATTACTGGAAGAAAATCTTTTGAAAACACTAAAATTAAAGAAGTTATCTATAACGCTCTTAAAGGATTTAAATTCCTACGTTTTAGCGATTTTTCTCCAAATCCTAAACTCAAAGATATAAAAAATGGTTTAAATTTGTTTAAAAATGAGTCATATGATGCTATTGTCGCTATTGGAGGTGGTTCCGTTATTGATATGGCAAAAAGTATATCGATATTTTCCACTAATGAGGGAAATCCTGAAGATTTCATTCTTAAAAAAAAAATAATTAATAACATCGGAACTCCATTAATAAGAATACCAACCACCTCTGGCTCAGGTAGTGAAGCAACACACTTTGCTGTAGTCTATATTGAAAAAAATAAATATTCTTTAGCTTATCCCGAACTTATGCAACCCGAATATGTGATACTGGATCCCCAGTTTACCTACGAGTTACCTAAAACTATTACTGCATATTCTGGTATGGATGCATTTACTCAAGCAATTGAATCTTATTGGAACATTTATTCAACCAATGAATCAAAGCAATTTTCAAAAAAAGCAATAGATTTAGTAATGGAAAACCTCTTAAAAGCGGTTAAAAATCCTGATAAAGATTCTAGACTGAATATGGCTATTGCAGCTAATTTTGCCGGAAAAGCTATAAATATAACTAAAACTACAGCTTGTCATGCTATTTCTTACCCTATAACATCCTATTACAATATACCTCATGGTCAAGCAGTATCTCTAACCCTACCTCCAATGATTGAATTCAACTATGGTGTTAGCGAAGATGATGTTTTAGATACGCGTGGAGTAAAATTTGTTAAAAAATCAATGAAGGAGTTATTTTCCGTTATTGGAGCTTCGGATAGTTTGGAGTCAGGAGAAATAATTACACAACTTATGAAAAATATAGGCCTTGAAACCAAACTAAGCGATCTCGGTATTATTAATGATCAGGATATCGATTTGATTATTAAACACGGATTTAATCCCAAACGAGTTAAAAATAATCCAAGAAAACTAACTGAACATCAACTTAGAAAAATGTTGGAAGAAATCAAATGAAAGTTATAATTTTAAACGCCGGAATTGGAAAAAGACTTGGAGATTTAACAAAGTCGAAACCTAAGTGCCTCGTTAAAATTTCTGAAAATAATACTATTTTGGATTACCAATTAAAATCCATTCTAAAATGTAACCTAAAAGAAATCATAATGCTTACCGGACCATTTGAGGATCAGATTAAAAATCATATTACAGTTAACTTTCCTGAATTAAAAGTAGAATATGTTCATAATTCAATTTACGATAAAACAAATTACATATATTCCCTTTTTTTACTTCGCGATAAAATTAGAGACGATATAATACTCATGCATGGAGATTTAATTTTTCCTGATGAGATTTTAGAAAGTTTAATTTTTTTCAAAGAAAAAAATTGTGTTGCGGTAAACAAAGAAATCCCCCCTCCCAAAAAAGATTTTAAAGCATTGATAATCGACGAGCGCGTGGTTAAAATCGGAGTAGATGTTTCTGGACCGAAAAGTGCTTTCTTGCCCCCTCTCTATAAATTGACGGCACAATTTTTTAGGAGTTGGCTCGATCAAATTAGTGCGTTTATCAACGATAATAAGGTAAACTACTACGCTGAGGACGCGTTAAACGAAATTCTAAACCAACTCAATTTGAAACCTTTCTATATTAACGACTTAAGTTGTAAAGAGATTGACGATTTTGAAGATTTAAATTATATTAAAAAACTTATCTTAGAAAAAAGTAAAAAATAAATAAAGCGAGATAATAATCATGATTTCTTGTCAAGATTTTTTCGATATTTTGAATAAATACGACCTCTCTTTTTTTACAGGTATTCCCGATTCCACATTTAAAGAATGGACGAAATTTCTCGTAGATAAAGACGAAACTGTGCTGAAAAATTTAATTGCTTGTAACGAGTGCGAAGCAGTAGCTTTAGCTGCAGGTTATCACTTAGCAACTAATAAAGTAGGCGTCGTCTATATGCAAAATTCGGGTCTCGGAAAAACAGTAAACCCATTAACTTCTTTGTGCGACCCAGATGTTTTTTCTATCCCAGTCCTTCTAATGATCGGGTGGCGCGGAGAGCCCGGAAAAATAGACGCCCCACAACATAAAAAAATGGGAAAAATAACTTTACCGTTACTAGAGACCCTTCAGATTCCTTATTGGATTTTAGAGCCTGACTTAAAAAGTATTGAGAAAAAAATAAAAGATGTAATTGACTATTTTAAAACTAAAAAAAGCCCATACGCTTTTATCGTAAGAAAGAACCTGTTTCAAGAATATAATTTAGAGAAAAAAAAAAGGGATGAATACACCTTATCGAGAGAAGAAGCAATCAGTATAATAATGCAGAATTTAAATAACAACGAAATAATTATTTCTAGCACGGGATTTGTTTCTAGGGAGGTATTCGAATTTAGAAACTCGAGGAAAAAAGATCATTACAAGAGTTTTTACAACATAGGTTCGATGGGGTGCGCCAGTTCGATTGGTTTAAGTATTGCGCTTCAAAAACCCAGTACAAGAGTTATTGTATTTGACGGGGATGGAGCAATAATTATGCAAATGGGTGCATTTACTACGATCGGAAAATATTCTCCAAGTAATTATGTACACTTCATCTTCGATAATCAGGCTCACGAATCTACAGGGGGTCAACCAACCAATTCCGACTCAGTTGATCTTGCTAAAATTGCCCTGGCATCTAATTATAAAATGGCTGTAACTATTAATACCAAAAAAGAATTAACTAAAGTTCTCAATGAAACCATGAATCAAAAAGGACCGTTGCTACTTCTAATTAAAACAAAGAAAGGCACCCATTCTGATTTAAAAAGACCCGATAAAACTCCGATTCAGCTTAAAGAAGAATTTATGAATTTTCTCAATCATAAATCCTAATTGAAATATTTATAAAAAAAATAATAATATTGAGCTTTAAAAAGGATAAGATGGATCCATCTCTTCAAGTATCGTATTTAAGTTCTCTAAGTCCTTGTTTTTAAAGGGAAATCTTAAACTCCCAGCGTCCCTAAAAGTTGGGGCATATAGAATCACTCTTTTAATATTAATGGGAATTCCATATTTTTCTCTTAGCTTTCTCTTGAAATCTAAATTATAACCAAACAAAATATCATTTCTGGGATATCCCAAATCAAGTATTTTAGCGGAATCCACCCTGAAAGCTTTAGTTAAAATTTCTTGCTCATATTTTCTTTTAGAAGGTGTCAAAACATAATCTATATATTGGTCAGGATACGATTTTAATCTGAGGAACC
>JAGXNZ010000130.1 GCA_019894655.1 Promethearchaeota archaeon
ATTTAAAGTTTTATTATAGGCCATGTAAAAAGAATTTGTATAGCGTGGTACCCAAGAAAATCGACGATAAAAATCTAATGAATAATTCATAAATAGATAGTTCTTTCCGTTGTAAGTCTGGTTATAAATTTCGAAAGTGGTGAATCGCACAAGATCGACTTCATTATACAATGGTTCGGTCGCATTTACTTTTTTCCAGGTGAATACACTTTCTTCTTCAACAGGAAATGTGGACTCTCCTAAAGTCGTGCTGCCAAGTGTATAAAGAGGGAAAATTGACATTAAAATTAAGCAAAGACATGCAATTGATGTTATAAATCTTTTTTGGCTCATTTTTTTAAATTTCATTAAAGACCGAAGGATTGTATATAAAAGATAATTCGTGAATAGATAATTCTTTATACTCTTTTCAAATATTTAAGTCTAGACAATTTATTATCGAACTAGTCTTATATTGATTCCTTAATCGGATGTTGTTTTTCTAATGTTTTTTTTTCGAGAACTTTTGAATATTCATCCCATTTGTCTTTTTCATTTGAATTCTTCTTTGTTATTTGGAACAGACAAGTCTCAGCTCCCGCTGTAATAGTTGTTTTAAATTCTACTTGATATTCATTTTGCAAAACGCCAGAATCCCTAAAAGCATTAATTATTCCTTGAACTAAATATCTTTGAACTCTACAATCAAAAGCCTTGTAAACATCTTGTAGAGGACACCACATTATATCAAAAGAACATTGTTCTTCATTGTCAATTCGTGGATCCTCAATTGAAGTCCAAGCTTGAGTATTAACAATCGTTGCTAAAAAACTCATTAGTTCTATATCGGAAATTTCAGCGGGTTTTTGTATGTTTTCAAGAATTTGCTTTCCCATGTTATATCCAGTTTTGATCAGGGCATCGATAACTATTTTTTGACCCTCTTTACCTAACTTTTTTTCGACTTCCTGTAAAATATTAATAACAGCCATAGACATGAACAAGCCAAATTGTAATAATGAGGTTGGGTCAAAATCACTACGAGGTAGGACATCGTATCTAAACCGCTCGAGAGCTTTTTTAAACGGTTCTCCAAGCTTAGTTTTGTTCCACATCGCTTCTTTACGATTGGCGCCTTTTAAAATCCCTTTTTTACTCATCTTATAACACCTAAAATAATAACACCTAAAAGTATGGTATTCTATATTAAAATTACAATAAAATTGGTAATTAATATAATTGAAATTAATTTAAAAATCTAAATTTATATTTGTTTTGTGATAACTATGAGAAAATTAGTTTTATTGCGTCATGGAGAGAGCGAATGGAACAAGCAAAACAGGTTTACTGGTTGGACGGATGTAGATCTTTCAATTCAAGGAGTAATCGAAGCTGAAGAAGCGGGTAATCTCCTCAATAAAGAAAATTATTCGTTTGATATTGCGTATACTTCGCTTCTCAAAAGAGGGATTAGATCTTTGTGGATCGTCTTAGATAAAATGGATTTAATGTGGATACCGGTAGTTAAATCTTGGCGGTTAAACGAAAGACACTACGGAGCACTTCAGGGACAGTACAAGTCTAAGTTAGCAGCTGAAATAGGCGAAGAACAAGTGTTAATTTGGCGGAGAAGTTATGATACTCCTCCTCCAGCTCTTAAAACTTCTGATCCAAGATACCCCGGAAGTGATAATAGATACAAAGATCTTGAATCTAAAGATGTTCCATTAACAGAATGCTTGAAAGATACAGTTAAGCGTGTTCTACCATACTGGCACGACACAATTGCTCCAACCATTAGGAGTGGAAAAAAGGTCTTAATCTCAGCTCATGGTAATAGTTTAAGAGCTCTAGTTAAGTATTTGGATAATATTTCTGAAGACGAAATAGTAAAGTTAAATATTCCAACAGGGATTCCATTAATCTATGAACTTGACGACGATCTAAAACCTATTCAACATTATTATTTAGGCGATCCAGAAGCTGTTAAAAAAGCGACTGAAGCCGTCGCAAATCAAGGAAAAGCTTAACCGTATTTCAAAATAAAATTCAAAAAAAAGATTTTTATTTTAATTTTTTGTCCTTTATCATAGAAACTTCATGTCCGATAATCCAAAACATTAGGAGTGCCACTAGGATCCACTCTGAAAAATGAGAAATTTCCAATGCTAATTCGGGATTATAATAATTTATGGTGGTAAAAAAGAGGAACACCAAAAAAGAAGAAGCTACTACGAATCCCGATAGCGCTTGAAGCTTAGAAATACCTTTAGCCTTCCACTCTGAAATTCCATAGAGTATGCAATAAGTCAACCCTCCTAAAAAGAAAAATCCCGCTACGAAATTATGTAAATCTTGCGAACCATCACCAGGAAACACACCTATCATAAAAATTCCTATAGAGGATAAAAAACCCGCAATAAACGATAAGTTCACAAGATATCTAGGTACATCCCTCTTAATTAGAAAAACACTTAGGTTTAAAAAAAAAAAGACCATAACGATACCGGATACCATACTTCCCAAATTAAATACAATATTAGATCCATTCGGTCCTATTCCTAGATGGCTCAAATAATGCGTAAATATGCTAAATGACGAGTCACCTAAAATATATAAAAATACCGAAAATATAATTGTAAAGAGGGGAATGAATACACCAATAAAAGTTAAGTAACTCCGATTAAATTTATCAAAAAGAATTTCGTATCTTTCAAAAAAAATTATTGTTCACTTCGTATACTTGAAATCTACTACGATTTATAATATGATAATAAAACTCTTAATTAAGTCTTTTTATTATTTATAAGCCTCATTTCCAACAAAAAAGTCAAAAAGATAAAAAAGAATTTAATAAGATACAAAAACATTTTATCATCAATAATAAAAATGAATAGAAATATTTTCAAACTCCGAATTAATAATGGAAAAAAATCAATTAATTGACAACCCTACGATTTCAAATATCGTCTTTTATCCCCGAAAAACGAAAATACCTGAGAAATTAGAATCAAATACTAAAGTTCTTAAATTTGATATTGATGATGATATCTCGATAGGAGGCTTTTTTTTTGGAGCTAAAAAAGAATATCCAACGATTTTATTGTTTCACGGCAACGGAGAAGTAGCTTTTGACTATCAATATATCTCTCACATGTTTTTAAACTGTAATGTTAATCTCGCTGTTGTTGATTTCCGAGGGTACGGATTCAGCTCAGGCGAACCATACTATACGAGTATGATAATCGATGCGATACCTATTTACAACGCGATTAGGCAATGGATAAAAGAAATGAATTATCTCGATTCTATCTTCGTTCAAGGTAGATCTCTTGGAAGCGTTTGTGCGGCAGAAATCGGAGCACATAATCCGCCCAAATTAAGAGGTATTATATTTGAGAGTGGTTTCGCTAGCATCTTTAACATTATGACTAATTTATTTCGAGTTCAAAGCCCATATTTAACGCCAGATTCGCTAAAAGAATACTCAAACGATACAAGAGTTCAAAAATTTAAAGTTCCGACTTTAATAATTCACGGAACATCGGACTGGATTATTCCATATTCTGAATCCCAATTGTTATATCAAAATTTACCCAATAGCGTTGAGAAAAAATTAGTTTTAATTAAGGAAGCCGGTCATAATAACATCCTCTCGTTTAAGCAGGATTATTTTTTACCATTATCAGATTTTGTTCAAAAATATCAGTAAATATGTTTGTTGCCTATATTTAATTGAGTTTTGATCGAGAAAGATTTATAAAGAAAAGCAAATAGCTTACTTTAATAAAATTCTTAAAATAAAAATGTAAATTGAAATTATTTGCACTCTAAATTATACTAATGAGGGATTAAAACTTATGAAAGAAGAAATTTCAAAACTATTAAAAATTGGATTTTTAGTACACTTTTTCGTATCTATAATTTTTGGTTTAACTTTTACGGTCGCTGTTGAGTACTATGTAAGTTTAACAGGTTGGCCTTATTTAGATCCAGTAACTGGGCGGGTACTGGGAGCTGTATTTTTAGGACTGGCGGTAGCTTCTTTATTAGCGTGGAGGGAAACCAAATGGGCGCATGTTAAAATTATAGTTCAAATGGAAATAGTATGGCTCGCTATAGGTACAGTTGTTCAAATTTGGGCGACATTTTTGTATCCAGTTCTGATAATTATGTGGTTCCAATCTGCTATCTTTATATTTTTCTTAGTAGCGTTTACTTGGTTCTATTACGACCAGGAAATGGCGAAATAAAAATAATCTGTAGGTCTCATTAAATTTTTTTACTTTTTTTATTTTTACGTATTTATTACTCATTATATAGTTTCTTAATCGAAAAAACTATAGTTTTAAAAATGACTCTACTAAATAATAAAATTAACAAAATAAATTTAAACAAAAATGATAAGTTATGTCAAATGAAATAGGTGA
>JAGXNZ010000131.1 GCA_019894655.1 Promethearchaeota archaeon
CTCCGGTAGATCTCGAACACGAATTAACCAAATTGCTTAGAGAAAATAATTTCTTTCTACTGGATGAAGAATTTGGAAAAAGTGACGTTTCTTTAGGTAAATTAAGAGGATTTGCAGAAGGAAAATATGATAAACAAGAAGTAGCACTTTCAGTTATGATGTCAAAGATTGCAGAGGGCACGACAAGACTAGTAATTAAAGCAATGAGCGAACGAGAAGAGAAACTAATAGATTTATTAAGAGACCTAAGTACAAAATGCGAACCATACAAATCTCATACAAACGAGATCGAAGTAAAATGCACTAATTGCTCAGAAGTATTTTTCATATCAGAGAGTCTTAAGCAGAGAAAGACTATTATTTGCGAGATATGTGGGGAAGAAAATAAAGTCTAAATATCGACTTTTCTCTATATCCTTGAAAAGTAAGGCTTATCTCATGCAGTAATATCGTAAAATTCTAGATAGAATTTCTAGAATAGAATGGTTAAAAACATAGTTGATAACCGTTTCACGAATATTATAAAAATCTTATTCAATTTGTTCCTAATTAAAACAAGAAAAGATTTTCGTTAAAGCTTTATTGCTAATCGTTTTTAAAAGATCAATATCTTTTAATTTTGGGCTTTAATGTCATGTTTATATTAATAATTGTATTATATATTCATTAATCCAATTATAAAATTTAACTAGTAAATTTAAATAAAGATAGTATTAGAAGTGAAATTAAATGAGTTCCGAAGAAAAGATTTATCGAAACCTGCAAGAGCATTTGGATCAACAACCAATTGGGTATGCTGCTGTAGAATCCGGTGCAGACATTCGTGTCCTTAAACACGTGTTTACACCTAAAGAAGCAGAGATTGCTTTATCCTTAGATTACAAATTTGAAACTATGGAGCAAATTATCAAGCGTGCTAAAGAAAAAGGAATCATAGGCGATGACTTAGAGCAAATTGTTGATGGAATGGCAAAAAAAGGAAGTATTGGTTATAGAGAAAAAGGCGATATAAGTTATTATAGAAATATTCCCCTTGTCTTAGGATTTCTTGAAAATCAAATCAATAAACTTACACCCGAATTTGTTAAGGATTATTTAGAATTAGCTGAGGATATGACCTTTGGTCTCTCGTTTATAAGTACAAAAATCTCGCAAATGCGTACTATACCGGTAGAAAAAAGTATCTCTCCTGAACATTATGTAGGTACTTATGACTGGGCAAGAGAGATTATTCAGAATGTAGAAGGACCAATAATAATGCGAAGCTGTATATGTAGGGAAAAAAAGGCTCTTGAAGGGGATCCATGTAAAAAAACTAATCGTTTGGAATCTTGTATGTATTTTCGTGATTTTGCTAAAGCCGACATTAAGATGGGAGAAGGTACGGAAATTACGAAAGAGGAAGCTCTTGAAATACTCCAAAAATCTGAGGAAGAAGGGTTAGTTCTCCAACCATCAAATGCTCAAGAACCTGAATTTATTTGTTGCTGTTGTGGTTGTTGTTGTGGAATGTTAGAGGGTGTAATTTCAAAATTGCCAAATCCTCTTGATTTTTGGATAAGTAATTATTATGCTGAAGTTGATCAAGAATTATGCTCTGGTTGTCTTACTTGTATAGATAGATGTAACGTCAATGCTATTAAGTTCAAGAAAAGCATTAATAGCTCAAAAGTTAATCTGAGACGGTGTATAGGATGTGGTCTTTGCGTGACAACCTGCCCAGAAGAGGCAATTACACTACATAAAAAAGAGAAAGAGTTTATTCCTCCAAAAACCCATGAAGATATGTATGAAACAATAATAAATCTGAAAAAGGGTAGTAGTTAATACTATCCTAGAAAATTAATAATAAGAAGGATGTCCTTCCTTATTAATAAATAGAATCATTTTTTTATATATATCGGTTATTTCACGAAATTTGAAAATAAAATTTAAAGGGCTAATTTTCAATAAGTTTTTTTTAAAAATGTAATGTATATATATTCATAAGATTTTTTATTGCATTAAATCCATAACAAGTTTATTTTAAAGCTTAAAATTTCTATTATGTAAGGTGATAATTTGATTAATTTGGATGATCTCACAGTAAAATATTTAAATAAATTAGGTAAAGAACTAAATATAACATTTAAAAGCTCTAGCAAAAAGGCTGATAAAATAAAAACAATACTTAACGCAGGCATTTCAAATAGCAAACTTGAAGAAATTTTTACTAAATATTTAAATCAGTATCAAAGCTCAAAGGGAAAACCAACAACTGCTAAGAAGAAACCTCTTCAAGTCTCAGTGAAATTTGAAGAACGCATTAATCTGCTTGAAGAACAAGTTAAATTTTTAATGTCTAAGATTGATAATTTTGAGGTATATCTAGCTAAGGAGCGTTCCTCCAAACAAGTAGGTGGAGGGTACAATATTTATGATGTTCAAACAATAATAAAATCGTGGGTTTTACCTGGTGCTTCAATATCTATTGATGAAATAATGAAAATAAAGAAACTCAAGAAATATCCCAAAGATTTAATTGAAAAAGCTATTATCGATTTAATAGATGATGAAATTTTTGATGGCTCAGATGGACGTTCAATTCAGAAGATACAAGGAAACATTGCGCGAATAATACGTAGGTAGGAGAAAAATCCTAATGGAGGGTAATTTTTGATGTTTCAACGCAGATTAGCATGGCCGTCAGAGAGAGACTGCGATAGATTAAACTCTATAATATTTGAAACATTTATTAACCCCTTTGGCATAGCATCTTATAACCCTAATGCACCTGTAACAGATTTTGTAGGGAGAAGGGAGGAACTTTTACAATTTAGGGAACAAATACAAATTGTAATAAATAATAAAATCAGTAGATCCGTGAAATTAAATGGACCTGCAGGTGTTGGAAAATC
>JAGXNZ010000132.1 GCA_019894655.1 Promethearchaeota archaeon
GTAAAATAGATTAAATCTAAAACCGTTATAGAAACGATTCCCCAATTCAATAACACGATAGAGTTCTCCGATATCATTTGAGCTATAAATTTCCATAGCGAAAAAATAATTGTATGAAATAAAAAGTAAAGTCCTACTCTCCCTATTATTTGGCGCGCTCGGAGCTTATAACTCACAATATTCATTTCTTTTGCACTATCCGTATGGCCTTCGAAAATGATGCGAAATTTAACTTCTCCAGTAGGTTTTATTATTCCGAATACGTTACTAGATTTTTTAGTCTTAAATAGAAATCCAATCCATCCTTTCATCAAAAATAACTCGCTATAGAGTATTACTATACCAAGAAGTACAAAAATGAAAGAAAATATCGGAAGTGGAAAAATTAAAGGCATAAATAAAGGAGATATCCCACCTAAAATTCCAGCTACCTTAATAAAGCCTTGGGGATACATCGCAGGTCGCGTTTCAAACTCATCGATGAAGGTTTCGTCGCAAAATTGGTCAAGTTCTTTCTTTATCCAGATATTTGCGTGCTTTTCAGCTTCACTACAAGAATATCTAGGTCCAAAATTCGTACAGATCGTATCTATCACATTATACATATAATCTGCATAAGATTTTTCTACTTTCATCATATTAAATCAACCTTAAATTAACTCTTTTAATAATTCCATCTAAATTTATAGTTAGTTTAACTCGCATTTTGTGCAATTCTCAATAATTTATTACTTTAGCTTCTTCTTATAAACCTAATAATTAATAATTTTAAAAATTTTTTTCTTAACGCAGTATTTGAGATTTGGTATAATTCATCCGTTAATAAAAATTGGAAGTAGATTTTTATTTCGGATCTACCTAATTTAAACACAATACAATCTAACTAAAATAAATGAAAATTTTAAAGGTGTAGACATGTTTAAAATGAGTCGTCTTTTGAAAAAAAAAACCGCTTACATAATAATAGGTATAAGTATGGCGTGTTTGATACTTGGTCCTGTAATGGGATTGATTTTAGATAAAATGACAATTTACGACAATGAAGCTCAACTCATGCAAGAAGATAGTAATATAGGACTTACAAAAGCATTCGCTCGTAAGGTAACTTTAAGTAAAGATCAAAAACTCATAGTAGAGATTGCAGAATTTTATCCGAATACAAGCGTTACCATAAAAATTATTGCTAAGAGCGTGTATGATCGAGCGATCAGTTTGAATAGCACTCCAAGCGGAATTTCAGGTTTTGAGTTTGTTTATTCCGAATTTGGATGGGGATCATCACCTTCCGGAAGCACTAACGGAGCTACAGCATTATCCTTACCTAGTAGCGGAATGTATTTCTATATCGAATTTATGGGAGATAGAACGGGAGATTCGTTAATATCATGGCCAGGTGATTATTACGTTATAGTATATGGAACTAATTCAGGTCCAGCTTCAGAAACTGATGTATATTTTGATATTAGCATAAGAGTCGATGGTCCAGGAGAGACTTTGAATAATATTTTAATATTTATAGGAGTACTTATTCTAGTTTGTTACGCTGCGTTAGCTTTAATATCAATATTAAAAGCAAATTATCTAAGGTGATTAAAAATGGGGACAGAAGAAAGAAAGGTAAGGTTATATGATATGTTACCAGTAATGAATAAAGAAAAAGCTACTAAATTTCTTATATATGGATTGTTAGTAGCAATCATTTTTGGTACAATTCTTATGATCAGTAAATCAATTGCAGATAATGCTTCTACATGGCAATTATTAGAAGACCAACTAAACGAAATGAACTACATGCAAGGATTATACGGATACAACGATTATATCATAAAGGTTGAAAGGGCGTATTTAATCAGATATTGGATGGAATATCAGATAATTATTGTTGGAAATATAGCTAGAATAGGTGTAAATGTTGGGTTATTCTTCATTGTTGTAGCATTCCTGAGTTTTGCTTTAAACGACAAATTTGACGAGAAATCACGAAGAATATATCTTGTTCTAGCTGGCGCTATTCTGTTTGTAATCATGGTAACCACATTTTTCTCTCAAATTGCGATTATGGTATATTAAATCTAAATAATTTTCTCCTTTTTTTTATATTTAACTAAGAAAGAGTATATATAATATTTCAAATAAGACTAGATTAATTATAGAATGGTAAATTTCATTATGAACGCTGAACAAAGTAATATAAAAAGACAGGAGCCAGTTAAGGCTTCATTATTGGCAGAATTTATTATTTTTTTGCTTTTTGCTTTAGGTCCCTTAACGGGTAATGTAATTCTTGTCCTATTTAGAGTGCTGTCCACTGATTTCTCTGTTTCTCCTGATATGTTGTTAATATCAATCCCTGCTTTTATGTTCCCATTTGCCATAGTACAATTATTTTCAGGGGCAATTTCGGATGTTAAGGGAAGATATTCTGTAATTTTGTTAGGATTGTCAATTTTTGGAATAGGAATGATCGTAGCATCGTTATCCTTCTCGTTGGAGATTTTTATTATAGCAAATGTATTAGGTGGAATTGGTTTTGGTTTTGTAAATCCAGTTTTAATAGCGTTACTTACAGATATAACCCCGGGACCTAAAATATCTAAAAAAATTGGATTACTTGGTGCTGTCGCTAATTTGGCAGTTGGAGTTGGCCCTTTACTAGCTGGACAAATATTAATATTAAGTTGGAGATATCTTTATATAATTTTTGTAGTTATTACGGGTATAGGTTTCATAATAATCTTTAGTTTAAAAAGAAGCCAGCCAAAAACTACATCACAAATGGAAATACGAGAATTTTTCTCACATATGGCGATAGAACTTCGAAGACCTGTAGTATTACTATTGATTTTGTCAGCTCTTCTAGTTTCCCATACTTCTATTGCAACGATTATATGGACTTCGCGATCATTTACCCATGTAATTCCTGAGAATATTTCAGGTGTGGTTATATTACTATTTGGGATCATGGGTTTCGTATCTGGAAACATCGCAGGGATAACGATTAAGAAGAAAGGAATTAGGCTTACTCTGTCTATTGCATTGATTTCACTTATTATAGCTGATATCATTTTAGTTATATTCGGTGATAATAGTTTTGAAGCCCTTGTTTTAACCACTACAGGTTTGATATTTATGGGCTTTGCAGGCGGACTATTATTTACTTCTCTCATGTATTACAGTCAAACATTATCTCAAGAAAGAAGAGGAGCTCTAGCCGGTTTAACTACAGCAGGACAATTTATTGGAATTGCTTTCGTCCCTATAACATTTGAACCTTTTTTCAATTCTGGAGGTATTTCCTTAGTATATACAGTAATTCTTGTGATTTCTATGATACTTCTTGTCGTTTTAATATTGTTATACAAATTCGCAAAGAAGACAAAATAATTAGTATTTGTTTATAAAACAATTTATTTTTAATTTAGAGCAGTAACTTCTTCTTTATCGTTCATCCTTTCCTCGGTTTTCACTTTATCTAAGAAGTATGGATCCATGATAGTGGAAATTTGTTTAAAATCGTAATGCGTGGCTTCTATTGCTCTTAAGCGACAAGTTGCAGAACATTTTCCACATCCTTTGCATAATGCTGGATTAATAATAGCTTTTTTAACTGGTATACTAACGTCTTCAAACTCTTGATTCATGTCTACGAGTGAAATAGCTTTAAAGGCACAAATATCTCTACAAATGCCACAACCATTACATTTTTCAGTAGTTATTTTCATATCCTTGAAGAAACATTCTATAGATAACAGAAACGAAAGAAATTCTAATTTGGAAGTTGATATTTCCTTTATGCTTAAGAATCTACTTGCACGACCTGCTGCCCCATTTGACTCCAATATAGAATCTTGAACATTTTTTGGCCATGATGCACAGCCACATACGAAAATTCCATGCCCTGCAAAATCTAAAGGTCGTAATTTCGTGTGAGCTTCAATAAAAAATCCATTTTCATCCAAGGGTATATTCAA
>JAGXNZ010000012.1 GCA_019894655.1 Promethearchaeota archaeon
AAGATTAATAAGAAAATATCAACTTTTTCTAATTTCTTCAATTTAATCAGTTTTTTATATGTTAGATTTTGTTTTCGATTAGAATTCAATTATAATAATCTATAGAAAATAGTAAAAATTGTTTAAATTTTAAATTTATTAATTACATAAGGTTATGTTTCCAGTCATTCAACTTTGTATAGTATCTTGAAAACATAATGTAGCAGATATCAGGCAATTCCTTGTCTAGGTTATTTAATGTGATATATCGGAGAATATGATTTATTAAAAATATCCCTAGAAATTCTATATGATAGCTACCAATTTTTTTAGAAAGTGCTTTACCTGAGTAATTTATGTCAAGATTGAAGTACTCATCGATTTCTAACTCAACAAATACTCCAGGAAATACTTCTTTTTTAATTTGCCACTTTTCAGCTGTTTTCCACACTATAGCATCGAGAAACGTTGCTAAATCATTTATATCGTTCTCTTTTAATAAACTAAATGGCTCGGTTCTTTGAATTAAAACCTTTTTCATTAAATCAGATTTTTTATCATAGGATTGTTCAAAGGGTTCTCTATTTTGAATCATTCTCTGCATAAAATCAAAGATTATATCAACATAAGTAATGCTATCTTCACCTGGGATTAAATGTGCTCTTTTACCTGAAAAATAGCATTTAAATTCTGCGGTAACGCCATCTCCAAATTCATCTCCGAAATATGTAAAAGCTAGATGGATATTTACCTCTGGAAACATTTCTAATGTAATTGTCCAATCTTCGTTAAAACCTAAATTTTCGATTTTACCTCCAATATCCTCTGAAATTATCTTCTTAAGAGTTTCCATGTTGATATCGACGAAAAGTCGATGTTTTGCTTTGCTAACATCTTCTAATTCCTTAACATGGGGGCCAGTTACCCCAGTACCATCAATTTGTCCAACGGTCCAAAATTTCCGTTTATCATCAACCATAATTAATATTATCAGCCCTTTTTTTTGAATTTTCCTATGAAAAAACCTTGAGTTCCATGAATCGCTGGAAATAGTCTCCCTGTACCGGGAAAGGTTTGATTTTCAATTCTGTAACTTGGCGAGAACCACTCTGGGAGCTCTAACGGTTCAAGTGTATCTATTATATTCTTAATCTGTAGTTCTCCTTCTTCGGGATATAAACTACATGTTGAATATACTAAGATACCCTCTGGTTTTAACAAATTTAAGGCACTTTTAAGTAGCTTTTTTTGAAGAACCGTGTTTTGATGTAAAAACTTCTCGCTTTGTCTCCATTTTAACTCAGGATTATGTAGAAATGTTCCACTCCCGGTACAAGGAGCATCCAATAAGATCTTATCAAATTGATACTCATCTCTCACAGGAAACTGGATACCATCGGCATTTATTATGGGTATTTTAGGAGTATTCAAGTGTTTTAATAATTTTTTCATTGAGTTTGCCCTCTCTACATGAAAATCACTCGCTATAATTCTTGTTGCGTGTTTTGTCATTAAGTAAGTTTTAATGCCAGGCGCAGCACATAGATCGCCGATAATATCATGTGGTTTAGGATCTAAGACATCAATTACTGCCACCGAACCCTTATCAACTATTAGAATTTCTCCATTTTGATACAATTCAGAGCTTACTAATTCGCTCTTAAATTCTCTAGGCAGGGTATAGAGATGATCTATATTAGTATCTTTTTTAAATATTGACCTGTTTTTATTATCTAATTTTTGTAAATTACCAATAAAGCATAAGTTTAAGGTATTTTCTATTGAACTACTTACATGAACTGTAAAATAATTTGATTTCTTAATATCATTCATAGTCTCATGATTATCTTTTATTTGTTCAATAGACATAACCTGTGAAAGGCGTTCAATAAAGAAGCTTGGAATAGCTTTATTGAGACTTAATTTTTCGTTTTCTGTTTTGCCTTCTAATGCCCGTTTCCATGAAAATGTCTTTAATTTCTTAATAAAATCTAAAATTATAGGATATTTCAATGATATTTGATCCACTTCTAAATAAAGTTCTTCCTCTAAGATTCCTTCAAATTTCATTCTATAAGCCAAATAAAGCAAAATAGCGATTTGATGATTATTAAATTCCTTATACTCCAGACTTCTCAATGTTTTTTTAATCATAAAGTTTAATTTATTCCAGAATCGAACGATTTCATTATAATAATAAATAATTTTAGAATTAGAACGAGTCTTCTCTGAAAGATTAGCTTTTTTTCTTTCTAAATACTGCTCTAATAAATCAATAATAACTGTATCCATATCTCAAAAATTGGTCTAAAGATTGTATATAATAATAATAATGAATTAGCTCAGTATTGCTAAGATTTTTAATAGAGAGAATGCCCGTTTTTCGCTCAATAAATTTAATTAATAACTTAATTAAGACATCTAATACTTTTTGATTGATGTTAGACACTCTCCAATAATATGTTTATTTCTAGAGCTTTAACTATCAATAATGTTTATGCTAAAAAAAAGAATAAGTATTTAGAAAAAAAATCGGAATTTAACTACATTTTGATTGGTATTAAAATTCCTTTATTTTTTAAAGTAAGTATAGTGCTAATAATTTGGTCTCTCGATTCTTTTCTACCCGCAATCCCAAAACTAAGCAAGCTGGAAACAAAGAAAAACTTCCTCTCTTTTTGTATCTGTTCAGCAACCTCTATTAACGCCTTTTCTAGAGAACTTAGTTTGAAGACATCTCGATAGGGAGCTAATTTCAAAGGATACATTAAGGTGATATTAAAATACTTCTCAATCAATGGATCTGTTTCTCTGAATGGCGTGAGATCACCGTCGAAGTTTTCTAAATAAGCTCTGAATTTAAATTCAAAATCGTTGGTAAAAGAGGATTGATTTTCTTTTAATTGATCAGAAGGAGATTTATCTAATACTAAAGCGACACGAGCATAATCACCATCAGTAATAATAATTTTGAAATCATAGTAATCCATTTC
This sequence comes from Promethearchaeota archaeon, assembly GCA_019894655.1. Next base: position 2,973 of record JAGXNZ010000012.1, read on the forward strand.
GAAACCTTTAGATACCTGCTCTTTTTTTACTCCTTTTTGAAATTCTTGACGGAACTGCGATATTGCTTGTAGAAATCCAGAAATTAAGTCTGAATCGATACCCTCAATGGCAATTTGTTTATTGAAAATTGAAACTCCAACATCCTTATGGATGATCATGATGTAAGAGATATTCACTAAATCATTGAGAACCATAGCTTCCTTTGACCAGATTCTTCTCAACTTTTGATTTTTCTGTCGTTTTATAGCAATGAAAATGAATAAACCTGCCAATATTGCTAGCATATAAGGTAATAATTGTAGGAATGTATCCATAAACAGGATAAAGTCATCAACAATTCTGATATTGATTGATTGTAGTTCAGAACTCACATAGATTCCTTCTTCGTTATAAATCGCTTTTATTGAATATTGTTCTCCAGTTTGGGAAAATTCAAGATTTGCTGTAGCTTTCCCTTCAGTATTAGTTGTAACTCTGGTTTCAAATGTTACTAACGAATCGTCTTGAAGTACTTGGAAAATTATATTCAAAGTTTCTAAGGGTCTTCCATCTCCACTAATAACTCTCACTGAAAAAGGGTGAGTTCCTATTTTATATTGGGCATCCGGGTTGTCAACAAAGCTAATCAGAACTTGAACCTTATATACTTCATATATTCCATTTACATCGAATTTAATGAAATTCCAAAGAGAAGTTATATTAAATTCAAAGAAACCTTGAGTAGGTGCTCCATTTTGTATATCTCCCTCCCAATAACCCTTTCCAGAGCCATTATTAGCAATTGCAGTTCCGAAATTTTGCATCATGATATCAGAAGGATTTAAATTATTAGGATTTAAGCCGAAACCAATTTTCGAGGTTATATCTGATGTTACTGTATTTTGTATATGCAAATTGACTGTAAATTCATCTATCGAGACATTAAAGTTTTCGAAAGTTCCATTTCCTACGTACAAGAAACGCATTCTAATTGAATTGGCATCGCTATCGTTTATCAATTGGATCATTACCCAAGTATAAAGAGAGGGTAACCTTTCAGAAAGGGTAGTTTCTTCTTTAAACGCAAGAGATCTGTTGTCTTGAGATAATCGCAACCAGTCAAGTTCATTTTCTTCTGGAGAAAGAAAAGTATAATTTTCCTTACCTTTATAAATCTCTATAACTGCAAAATCTAAGTCATTAGGCAAAGTAATACTCACATTAGAACTAGTCCGAAGGTCCAATTGAGGTACATATGGATATGGATAAAGAGGTGGCACTTTTAGGCCAAAATTAAAACCCCAATCATAGAGATCAACATCCCAGAGTGATAAATCGATATCTTCAAGAATATTAAATTTAAATTCTATCGAAAGATTATTCGTATCCGCTTGCGCTCTAAAGAAAATGTCATCGTTTAATTTTAACGTATCTAAGTCTAATTCCCCCGTTATAGTACCATTCATTGCACCTTCATTTAATTCACTTGGGAATTCTAATTCTTGAATAAGGGGATCGTACAGCAATATAGTGTCGTTAAATAATAATCTTTCACCAAAATTTGCTGTAAAAATATTGTAGGAGACATCAAATTGAGTGTTACCGTCATAGTTAAATTGAATTTCCATTGAATTATTATTCGAATAGTTAAGAAAGTGTTTAAGGAAAGCTATCTTCTCATCAGGTTCAAAGATTTTATAACTTAGCAATATTTCAGTTTCTTGTTTTATGTTAATTCTATCAGAAAGATCGAACCATTGACCGCTACTATAATTCTTAATCAGTATTGACGCTTCATTGAGGTTTGCTAAATCATTTATGCTTGAAACTAAATAAAAATCAATACTGTTCAACAATCGATTATGCAAAAAAGCCCATGGAAATGGTCTGTCGTAAAACCAGTCAACTAGAGCCTCATCTAAAATACCAGATGATATATTGCGTATATTAAATATCATTTCAATTGTCAAATTAGTTGTATCAGTCCTGCAAATATATGAATCGCTATCAAAACTTTCGAGAGATGTTAGATCCCCTGATATTGTTGTTCCATTAAACGGACCAATTATCTCTTTAACATTATTAATTGAAAAATTTTCTTTCCACACCTCATTATAAAACAGATATGTTTCTCCTTCTCCAACCTCATCTATATCTCCTCCATCTGGATTAAAATAGAGAAATTTTGGTCCACCACCATAGGATTGATCATCAGGAGGGATTTTGATTCGAAAAGCAAACCAATATTTATCAATACCATTTACATCTGTATGGTACGTTTCTGAAACATTCAAGAACACCGCTCCCTGCTCAGAATTTAAAAAATCAAAATGTTCCCAATGAGCCGCCATATTAAGAGGATGCGGATTTGTGACTTGACCTAATGTTTCGTTATTAGGTGTACCATCAGGAGTACAATTAACAATGGCTATCTCCCAAGAATTTTCATCTGTAAAGTTATATGTGTTAACAATATCTTGGATGAATATACTAATATTATTAACAAATTGACTTAATTGGACGGAAAATTTTTGATAAATATAGAGAGGACCTTCTTCAGTACTAGATAAAAATTGAGTAGGATCAACCTCAACTTCTTTTGTGTAATTCATTGCTGTAATGTTTTCAAAATACATTTTCGCATATGAAAGATTATAATTTGGAATGTAAACACTTGGCTGAATGTTTAAATTCGGTTGGTCACTACTAATCGAGCAATCTGAGCTTATACTTGTTAAATTGGTAAAAATTTTTCCAGTTCTATTCACTGCCTGGATGTTTAAATTGTTCCTTAAATTTTGTGAATTGGAATTTCCCAACCTATCAAATTCGCTAATTAATAGAGCAAAGTTAGAGAGAGTAAGGAATGAAAAGACTAATATTACTAAAATATGTCCATTTCTAATGATTTTCATTTTATGAATCCTCAATTGTGTAATAAAAAAAATTTAAATTGAATAACAAATAACAAATTGAGCTTTTAAAATTTTATTTTCTATTTAAGTAGAATATTGACTTAATTGCTTCTTGTAGAGAGAAAAAAATTTGATTAAATCGTAAAGATTACTCTATAAATCCATATGAAGAGTTGTTTTTATTTCTTTTTATTCAAACTTCTTATTAGAGAGCTTTTAAAGATATGAAATCTTAAATTAATCATCCTTAATTTTTAATAGACTTTAATTGATCAAAATGTGGTTAGTACTTCTAATATGGGTTGTAGTTATCTTTGTTTCCACACTAGTAATAAGCCAATATATGAAAATGCAAAAACGGGAAGATGTGGCAATCGCTTTTTACATTTTGTTCATTACAATGTCCCAGATTTTAGCCGTAAAAATTGGAGACTTTAGCCTTGGAAGTTATCAGATCACAGCACCGGTCGCAGTTCTTATATTTCCTTTTACGTTTCAAATAACTGATATGGTTAATGAGAATTTTGGGCGAAAAAGAACCCATAGAATGATATTTATAGCATTTGTCACTCAAATTCTAATGGCAGTATTTATATGGTTTAGCATTGAAATACCTGGTGCTCCTTTTTGGGGGCTTAACTGGGGCAGTAATCCTACTGAAGCTCAAAATTTTTGGTTGAACTTTTTTGGATCGACTATCCGAATAACGATTGCTTCTTGGATTTCATTTATTATAACGGAGAATTTAGATGCTGTTTTATTTGCAAAATTGAAAAAGCTTACTGGAGGGAAAAATCTATGGATAAGAAATATATTTAGCGACATTCCAACTCTCGCTTTAGATAGTCTAATTTTTGTTAGTATAGCATTTGGAGGTCTTTTAGACATTTGGCCAATAATTTGGGGTCAACTCTTAACAAAATGGTTCTTTGGAGTTATTGATACACCTTTTATGTATTTATCTCGTGGTATTATCAACGGAAAAATCAATATTCTAGGCAATTTATTTGGAAAACATGAAGAGAATAAATAAATCCGATTTATACTCATATCTGAATTAATTCATAATCTAGCTATCCAACTTTATTTTATCTCCAGTAAAGCCCCAAGATTTTAGAATTTCTCCTGCTTCCTCCATCATTGATTCGATAAATTCATTAATAGAAGTCACACTTTTTTGATGCACTATAGCTGCTGATAATACATTAGTACTTTTAAACGCTCGATGGTATAATTTACTGTGATAATCTTCAGAAAAAACATTCATTTTTAACCATTTTTCTTTTACTTCTTTAGAAGCAGGGCTTTCTTGAGTTGTAAGAATAGCTGATCCTAGACATACACCCTCTGCACCCATACCTAGAACCCCTACGAAACCTCGTGCATCACCAATTCCACCAGCGGCAATTATAGGTGTTTTCAATAGTCGTTTCGCCAATGTAATATTGATTAAAGTCGTATGCTGAAAAGGATTTTTAAATCCGGAAGCTTCCATTCCTATTAATGTAATGGCACTAGCTCCTGCTCTTTCTGCTGAGATCGCATGTTTGAGTAAAGGACACTTATGAAACCAGAAACAACCTGTTTCTCTTATTCTTTCTCCTAGATGAGTTGCTTGATACGCTGAGGTAGTAAAAACTTTTATTCCTTCGTCAATAGCAATTTCCAAATACTTTAAGTAATCTTCTTTGGATACATTGCTAAGAGGATCAAACGCGCTTACTCCTGGTGGTAAGACTGTCAAATTAACACCAAAAGGCTTATCTGTCAATTCTTTCATTTTTATAAGTTCTGACTTGAAATTACCGATTTTATAATTTAAACCAGTAATAATCCCTAATCCTCCAGCGTTTGAGAATGAAGCTGCAAATTCTGTTCTCCCTAGCCCAGCAAAAGCTGCCATAATCAAAGGGTACTTAGTACCGGTCATTTTATTGATAGAAGTTTTCCAAATCATTTTTGATCACTACTAAATTTTTAAAATTTTGGCAGCGTTTAACCCCATAATTCTCTTTTTAAATCCTTCTGAAATAGGTAAATTTTGTGCAGCGGGTATAATTTTATTCCAATGAACTAACGGATGATCAGATCCAAATAGTATCTTATGTTCAATGTTGTATTTTACATAAGCATCCCAAGGAAAATATGGGTAAAGATCTGGATGGGCAGAAATGTCAGCATATACATTTGGATGCCTTAATACTACAGAATATGTGTCCCAGAACCAAGGGACTCCCATGTGCCCAATTATAATAGTTAGATCTTCATTTCGCATTGCCATTTCATCTATGAGCAAAGGATGGCCATATTTTGCTATAGCTCCTCCAGTGCTTTCGTGATGTCCACCATGTGTCCATAAAGGTATACTATTGTCAACCATTTTTCGCCATAATGGGTCGTATTTCTTATCAGAAATGTCAAATTTCTGAGCAGAAGGGAGAATTTTAATACCTTTTAAACCAAGAGAGAAGATCGCGTAATCTAACTGTTCTATAGCATCTGGCGCAGGGGGGTCTATACCTGCAAATCCAATTAACTTATTTGGATGCATTTTTACAAGATTAGCTATATCATCGTTAGTCACAAGAGTTATTCCATAAGCAGTCTTGATATTAAAACTCACAATTACTGATTTATCAATTCCAAATTTATCCATTAAAACAATGTAATTATTAATTGAGATGTTTTCCTTCAAGTTTTTAAAAGCTTTGTACATGTATTTTTCTTTGTGAGGATCTAATCCGTACATTGCTTTACAGATTTTTTTGGGATCATCCCAACTAACTTCTTTACATAACGGATGTACATGCATGTCTATAATCAATCTTTTTACCCCTCTCGATTAATCTTAAACTGATAGATTAGTTGAACTTTAATTTTCACATAAAGAAATAAGAGAATTTATAAAAAATTATCTATAGTTCTCTGATTTTTGATAAAATTAATTAGTTTGCTGCTCTGTTTCCAGTATTTGTAGTTTACCATGAATCCTTCCGCCATTTTTTTTGTTGAATCGTTGAAATTGTCAAGGATTAGAGGATTTCCTTTCTCCATCGCATCTTTAACAGTCTCGCGGATGACCCACACACCCAATGGAACTATGTAGCCGCCACGTACTTCCCGAAAAATTAAAACCCTAGCTTGTCTTCCAATTTTATATAAATACTCGCAAACCTCTTTTCTGGCAGCATAATAAGCACCGGTAATATTGCTCGCATAAGTTTTTCTACCCTTATAAAATTCATAATCAGTCATTATTTGAGGTTTTAAGTTACGGTTGTCTCCATTGAGAGAAATATTCCATAGCGTATTAGGAGCCCAAACCTCGTTCATTTCGTATGTAAATTTACCGGGAAAGAGAAGAATTTTAAAATGATTGTCAAGGTAAGTGTTTTCAAAGATTTGATAATTATCAATTTCTGGAAAATTTTTAATTTCTTTAATAAGCGCTTTAGATATAATATCATCAACAGCTGTAATACTCCATCGTGTTGGAACAATTCTACGCCTTGCTTTTAAGCCCAGTAACCCTGCTGAAAATACTCTCTTGATCGTAGATTCTGGAACTTGACCTTTAAAGTAGAGATATTTTGATACTGCTT
>JAGXNZ010000133.1 GCA_019894655.1 Promethearchaeota archaeon
CCAAAGTATATACATAAGATTTAAATAATCTATTTGGCAATGAAAATTGTAAGTAGTAATGTGTTTAGGGGGAAATTAGTATGAAAGTAGTAAATGTATATGAAATTATTCTAACAATCGTGGGATTCTCTGCCTTATTTGCCCTGGGTTATGTGATCCTAGTTATCGCAAGTCTGTTTTTTCGCTAACCATGAATTTCGCTAAGGAAAGAATCCTTGATATTTGTATTTACTGACTTTTGTTGCATTTCCAAGTTTCTACAATCAGCTGATATTCAAAGTAAATATCATCGTGGACTTTTCTTCTTGGATTTTTAGATTCACCTTTTGCTTTCAGTAGTTCTCCGATTAGTTCAAGAGTTCCTTCACATTCAATTTTGTCTTTACTGTAAACTACAATTTGATGATCTTCATCTAAGTCAAAGTATTCCATATATGGATGTTCTTTCACTGACAATACAAGATGTTGCCAGATTTCTTTAGCTATAATTCCTTTAACTTTTACCTTATTTCCAATACTTTTTTCAAAAGATGAGTATTCTGCAATTTCGATCATAATGGATTATACTAATAGAAAAGATATTTTTCAATTATTAAAAATTCAAATTAAAAAGATAATAAAAATAAGTTCAATTAAACTTTTTTAATTTTGATGTAGTAATCTTCCCCTTTGATCGTGAATTCTAGTACAGAATCTCCATGTTTTTCTATATATCTCTTAATATTCTCGCCTGATTCTCCGAAATCGCCAGTTACTTCAAGGATATCCCCATGTTCCATTTCATTTATTTTTTTTTTAGTTCTTGCCACTGGTAATGGGCAGACTAATCCATTCAAATTCAATCTGTAAACCTTACTTATAATATAACACCGTTTCACATTTAACTGAATAATACATTGTCAGCTTCTACGCACATGTTAACAAAACCGCTCATTGTGGTTATTTTAATACCTGGAATTAGCTCTTCAGCTACAACGCCTCTTGCTTTAGTACATACGCCACAGGCTTTAACAACTCCACCTTCTTCTATAACATCCTTAAACCACTTTTCAAGGTTGTCATAAGATGAGGGATTCTGATTTTTTTTCCCTACAAAGACTCCATCTTCTACTAAAAAGATATTTATTTTATGTCCTTCTAATAACGAAGTATATGCGAACCTTAGCATGGTATAGGGTCTTTCGGAAGTATAAGCACCATTTCCAATTACAATTGTAAAAGTTTTTATCTTTTCTGTCATGTTGGGTCAAATAATTAATTAGTTTAAGACGATAAGTTATATCATAGAAAATAAAAAGCATTTATTAATTTTTTCGTATTAATTTATTAATTATTTCGATAAATTATTTAATATTGTAAAGGCGTTACTTATTTGAGCAAGAGAATAATTTTTAACTTATCATTAAGGAAAAGATAATAGAACGATGAATATCGAATATCTAAGGAACTTTATAAAATTAGCAAACTACAAAAGTTTTTCAGAATTGGCACGCGACATTCCAATTTCCCAAAGTACTATATCTCATCAAATTTCTCAACTAGAGAATATTTTTGGAGTATCCTTGATTAACAGGAGCACAAAAAAGTTCGAAATAACAGAAGCTGGAAAAATCTTATTAGATTATTCAGAAAAAATAATTAATTTATACGATTCGTGCATTATAGATTTAGATGAGTTTGGGAACATAAAATTTGAAGAAATCGTAATTTCGGCCTCCACAACACCAGGATCTCATATATTACCAAGAAATATTGCAGAGTTCCGAGATAATAATCCTAATGTGAATTTCAAAATTAAAATTAATAATTCACTGAAATCTATAGAAAACATCGTAAAAAACCTAGCTGATTTCGCAGGAATCGGTAGCTTTATTAATTATCGCAAGGATAATTTTGATGTGATTAAAATCGGAGAGGATCAACTTAAATTCATATGTTCTCCTAACCATAAATTACTTGAAAATACAAAAAGTTTAGTTAATTTGGCAGATCTCGTTAAATACCCTTTTGTTTGGCGAGAAAAAGGTTCTGGGATGAGAAACGCGTTTGAACACCAATTCCCAGATTATAAGAAATTGAAAATTAAGCTAGAAATGAACGATAACGATTCTATTATTTCAGCAGTAAGTGAATCAAATTATCTCAGCATCATGAGTGAAATGATGGCAGTTAATGCTGAAAAGGCAGGTTTAATTAAAATTATAGATATTAAGGGTTTTCCTCATATTGTAAAAAGAGATTTATTCTTTATCAAGTCAAAAGTTAAAGAATTAAGCGAATTAAAGACTAGTTTTTGGGAATATATAAAAAAAAAATATGAAAAATATTAGAGTTAGCTCTTCTATTTAATTAGCCCTGCATTGTCAAAATTTAAGAAATAACTTACCTTCTCTTTGAGAGGACGAATGCCTTCTTTAAATAATGTGATAAGAAAGATTGCGATAAAAACAATTGAGCCTAGCCCTGGAGCAAAATTTCCTATAACATCAACAGTAGTTGAAGTAGGACTAAATGAAATTAGTGTAAATAGTAACGATGCAACAGCGACTATGACAGAAAGCAAAGAAACTACAGCTGCCGTCTTTTTGCTTATATTTAAATGAAATGGACCGATATCTAATCGAAAATGCTTAGGTTGCACAATTATCGACAAGACGCTGTGATTAATTACATTGTCCTCGTATTCGATGTAAACGTGTAAGTATCGTCTCTCACTCGTCTTTTTTTCCTTTTTAGTTCTTTTCCTATTCTTTACAGGTAGTACTGAAAAGATCATTACTGGGGGGTTGATCGCGTCTTTTTTAATTTCTACATTTCCAAATAAAGGATGTACTTCAAATCCTTCTCCTTCAACTTTTAAGGTTACTATAGGAGGTTCTTTCTTTGTAGTAACGATTTTAAAAGAAGTTTCAAAAACTGTTTTACCTTCCTCGTCAACGATTTTGAGCACCTTATGGGAAAGGTAAACGTAAAACAAATAACTCGATTGTTCCATCATGACAGAGTAATATTGAAGTCCCATGTTTATCTCGTAAGTTGTTTCTTTAGGTTCTTCCAGAACAGGTTCTGCAGCTCGTGAAAGTTTTTCTTCTTCTTCCTCTGATTTAGAGGCTTCTCCATACCCGCCTAGAATATCTCTCGCTGCTTTTGGAGGTCCTCCACCAGGTGCTCTAGTAGGTGGGGGAGGTGATGCAGGAGCAGAACTAAGTGTTTTACTTGAAGCCTCTTCTGGAGCATCGTCGAATTTGCTAGCTTCCTCCATAAACATGTCTTCATCAATAGACTCTTCGTCCGCAACATATTTCATTGCTTTAGGTTGCGGTCTTTCCTCTTTTCTTTTAGCTTTCGGAGCATCTGAACTACGTCTCTTTTTCTCTTTGACATCAAAAGCTTTTCCTGATTTTTTGCGTGAATCTTTATCTTTCGCACTTTCAGATATTATCGTAGAAACCTCAGATACCTTTATAATTTCTTTTTCTTTAACCTTTTCCTTTTTGCCTTCTTTTTCTTTTTTAGAAATTAGATTGAGGTTTTTAAGGTTGGTCTTTTCAAGAATGGGTGTGAGGGTGACGAAGTCTACAAATGAAATATCCATTCGATTTAATTGAGTATCTCCAAGTGAATTGTAAATATCATCTAAAATCTTGCCTATCTTCGCATTCTTTTTATAATTTCCAATAAAGACAAAATCAAAAATATATACGGAAAGAATTTGAGTTTTCTTATCGTAAAATATTTTATTTGTTTCAATTTTAAGTTCTTTAATTGCTTGTAAAGTTTCCATATTTTCCACTATATTATTCTTTGTTTTTTATTATTTTACGAATTTAAATCTCTTAAATAAGCTTTAAATTCTAAAATGTACTTTTTAATATCTTTTATTTTTTCTATTTTTAAATCTTTTCCTATAATTTTTTCAATTGCATCGTTCATCAATTGCAGGTCTTTATAAGCCTTAAAATTATCGTAGGTAGTAGATTCGAAGTTGGATTGCCAAGGCTTTAATTTTGGTCTAGATTCTATTCCTCTTAACTCCCATCTAATTTCGTTTTTAAAAGCTTTTGTTAGCGGCTTTATGCTAAATTCATCCCACTTTTGAATAACCCAAGGTGCATAGCCGTGAAGCTTGTCATAGTCTAACTCCAAATCGTCTTTCCATTCAAATTGATGGTCCCAATTTGCAGTAGCGACTATATTATTGTTAATAGTTTTTTCAATTGGGAAGAATCTCCAAGTATTCCTGTTGATTTTCTCACTTTTAA
>JAGXNZ010000134.1 GCA_019894655.1 Promethearchaeota archaeon
ATTACCAAAAGAAAAACTATGTACCTATTGTTGGGATGGTGTCGAATAGTAATTTTTTAAAAAAATACTAAATTCTATCTGATGATATAGATCTTTCCATTTCTATTATTTTATTTACAGATTTTAGGGGATATTCTCCCGTTAGGCACGCCATACACAACTGGTTTTTACGTTTTCCGATCGCGCTAACGAGATCCTCAATAGTTTGATATCGTAGAGAATCAGCTCCTATTTTCTTTTTAATCTCTTCGATATAATTTTCCTCTCCATAAAGATTTTTGAAGTGTCCCGCAATTAATTCTGAGGTTGTAGGAAAGTCAATACCCATGTAACATGGTTTTATTACAGGAGGACAACTAATTCTTACATTAACAGATCTCGCACCAGCATCTCTAATTAAATTTATAATCTTTTTAGTTGTGGTTCCTCTTACAATCGAATCATCTAATAAGATTACATTCTTACCATTGATAAAAGTTTTAATTGGATTTAATTTTTCTTTTACAGCAGCTTCCCTATTCTTTTGTCCAGGCATGATAAAGGTCCTCCACACGTAACGATTCTTCATCAAACCTTCTACATAAGGTAGTTTTGCTTCCTGTGCGTAACCTACAGCAACACTTCTTCCAGAATCCGGTACTGGAACTACGATTGCGTTTTCTCTAAACTTAGAATCTTTCAAAATTGGATCGTTCCTTGCTAAATTTATCCCTAATTGTAACCTTGTCTGAGCAACGGAAACTCCATCAATAATTGAATCAGGACGAGCAAAATAAACGAATTCAAATTGACATAGGGCAGTCCTATCACTTTTAACTACTATTTCGGAGTGTAATTCTTTTCGATGACTTAAATGAACGATTTCTCCTGGTTCTACATCCCTAATTAGTTTTCCACCAACAACATCAATTCCACAGGATTCAGAAGAGACAATGTATAAATTTCGTTCTTCAGCTTTTAGTTCCCCGATGCATAAGGGTTTAAAACCTAAGGGATCTCTTATTGCGTATATATCTCCTTCCGCTGTTAATAATAGTAACGAATAAGATCCATCTAAAGATCCACTTGCTGTTTTCAAAATTTCTGGCCAACTTTCAGTGCCCAATGCAATAGACGCTATTAATTGGGCTACAACTTCAGTATCTGTATTTGTAACAAAAATTCTTCCCTTGTCTTCTAACCTTTGTTTTATATCCGCGTAATTTGGAATAGTTCCATTGAACGCAAGAGAAAATTCTATATCATTGTTTTTAAAATGGTAAGGTTGAATATAGTCTAATGAACTAAATTCTTGAGCTCCAGTTGTAGCATACCTGTTATGACCAATGCCGACATTCCCCCACAATTTAGAAAGAACACTATCGTTTAATACTTGAGAAACTAACCCTTTTTTTTTATAAGTAACAATTGAACTACCCGTTTTAAGGATAGATATCCCAGTGGACTCTTGACCGCGGTGTTGTTGAGAAATCAGCCCAAGATAAAGTAGTCTTGAAATAGTATATGTTTTATCATCGCAAGTAACACCAAACACAGCACAATGTTCAATAGGTTTATCCATTTTTAGATTTTTTTTACAATTAAGTGTCATTTTTTTGCTATATGGTGTAATGAGAATTAAAAATCTAGTTCATCTGCTATTAATTTAAATGATTTATTATTTTTATTAATTGATTTAATAGATTATTAGTGATTTTTTAAGATAGTTGGTAAGAAATTAGCGATAGAAATAAATATCTTGCTTTTGCAATACTTATCGGGGGGAAAAGTACGCGTTTCGGCTCGGATAAAGGACTCTTCAACTTTCAAGGAAAACCTTTTATTTCTTACCTATTAGATACTATATCTCGATTTAATCGTGATGTTTTTGTCGTTGCTAATTCACAACAACAAGTTCAGAATTATATAAATGAAATTGACTACTCGAAGATATCAGCCTTTATTGTAGATGATTACGAGATTAGTATAGATCAAAAGTTAATATCACCTTTGATCGGGCTTTATACTGCTTTTAAGGAACTACAAAAATTAGGCTATAAAAAAGTTTTTGTGCTTTCTTGTGATAATCCTTTAATTAAATTTGAAGTAATTGAATATATCATAAATCATTGCGAAGGATTCGATTGTTGTATCCCAAAATGGAAAAACAATTTTTTAGAACCTTTATTTGCAATTTACCCTATTGACAAAGCTTATGAAATTTCTAACCTTAATTTAAAAAAAAGCGTTTTTAAATTAACAAAACTGATTAGCCAAGCTTGGAAAACTAATTTTATCTCGATTGAAGAGGAAATTAAGTTTTTGGATACGAAATTACATTCATTTATTAACATTAATACTAAGGAAGACACATCTAATCTGAACTTGGAAGAGTAAAAAAGAAGTTTGTACAAATTTAATTACTCTCGTGGTAGAAACGTGTTAATCACTCCGAAAAGCCCTCCACCAATTAAGAAGAAAGCTCCTAAGCCTGTACCTCCTCCAATATCCACTAGAATGGGGAAGATATTTCCGATTTGCCCTGTTGTAAAAAACAACGCGAAAAGACTACTTAAAGGTTCTAAAATTTCAGTGTAAAACAGTAATACGAACATTATTCCAACTCCCAGTGGAAAAAGTGAAAAGATAAAGCCTATAGCTCTTGATATAATCCCGATTAGTTGAAGACCTCCTGAGATTATAAAGATCGCAAAAACTACCAAGAGAAGGTAAAATAACCATACTTCAATGCTTATAATACTCGCATATACAACAGCATTCGTAAACAAGTTAATAAAGTTAAAAATAAAGCCAATCCCAGAACCAACAAGTCCACTAACACCATTTATAGCAAAAATATAAGTACCAACTAGGGTAAGGAGTGCTCCTAATATTATAAACACTTTTCCTAATGCCATAATATCTCGCTGAATTATATTATTTAGAAAATTTTTATATAGAGATTTACGATATATTCTCTTTCCACTTTTATTAAAATTAAGTATACAGAAACACTTTTGTAAAAATTAGACTAATTAAAAAAAAAGGAATAAATTATATTATTTATTAATCTTTTGACAAACTTGAACCAACTACTCCTAAAACGCCACCAGCAAGCAAGAAATAAACGCCTAAACCCATGCCGCCAATTTCAATAAGTATAGGAATTACGCCACCGATTACTTCACCTGAGGTCATAAGGAAGAAAGTTGCACTCATCGCACCTAGGATTTCTGTGTATACTAGCAAAACAAACATTAATCCAATAGCCAGTGGAACAAGCGAAAAGATAATGCCGACGATTTTAGATTTTAACCCAACTAATTGTAGTGCTCCAGACGCAAGCCAGACAATAAAAAGAACCAACAAAAGGTAGAAAACAACAGCATCAGCACCAGGATCTAGTCCTATAATCATTGGTAAGTTCATGGCAAAACCAAGTCCAGACCCTACCAATGGAGGAAAGGAGGGGAAAAGAGCAAAAAGATAGGTTCCCAAGAGGGTTAAAACCGCAGCTATTACTATAAGTAAAACTCTAGCTACTCCCAAAATTTAATCACTCAATTTTTTTTTTGTTTTTTTTTTTATAATTAAAATGAAATTTAATTATGAATATAATGCTATTTAAACCTTAAATAGATTTAGTTATTTTATGAGTAAAAGATTGTCTAAATATGGTTCAGAGAACTGTTTTTTACATTTTAATTAAATTTTAGATTGTGTGTTTATTTTTAAGTCATAAGTTATTCATTTAATCTAGTAAATATCTAAAAATAGATTTGTAGTGTAACAAAATGCCCCAGGATATAACAAAAACATTTAAACCTCGATTAATCAAAGAAGACGATTTATACGGAGAGAAAGCGGGATATCGATTAAACCTCTTAAGACCAAATGTCTATCAATTTTACTGTCGAACTGCCGGGTGCCATGTATTTCTAATAATTGGTGATGATCTAAATGTTTTAATCGATACAGGTATTATAACTAAATTTAATAGTTTCAACTATTTGCTCACCACAGAAGTTGGTTTAAAAATTGAAGAAATCGATTTAGTCATCAATACACACGAGCATTTCGATCATATCAGTTCCAATGCTTATTTTCATTGTCCTATTGCTGCTCATCGATGGGCTGCGGTTAAAATACAACACAGTGATGAATTAATAACTAAAGGGAAAAAATGGGGCGTCGATTTAACTGACATGAGAATTAATTTATGGTTGGAAGATAGAAACATAATTGATTTAGGAAATACAATGTTGAAAGTGATCGAAACACCTGGGCATACTTCGGGTTGTATCTGTCTTTATGAACCTTATAAAAACTATATTTTTTCTGGTGATACGTTATTTAAAGGGGCCATATCAAATATTTACGAATCAGGCTCGATTTCTGAGTACATTGATTCACTGCAAATATTAGACACATTAAAGATAGAAAGCTTCTACCCTAGCCATGGACATTCAGTAATCGGTTTTGAATTAGTAGCTCAAGAGATTGAAAATTCTATAGAAAATGCAAAAATGGAATTACAAGCGTTTGTTAATCGAATTAGAAGTGAATCACTTAGTAAAGCAAGACCTCCACCTTCGCTTTACAATAGAGAAGAAGAAGATCTTTAGCATTTTTAGAGAGGACTGAGCTCAACCTCTACTTTTTCTCCACAGTATTGACAGTTCTTCAATTTTTTATTAAAGACTTCACCACATGAATTGCAAATTTGGAGATTATTCTTAATTATCTTTTTAGCTACTATAATAAACGCGTCCTCAACATTTTCTCCAGTTTTCGAGGATGTGCTAGTAATTTCTGTACACCAATCATATTTTTTATAAAAATCTTCAGCTTCTTTTTTAGAAACTTCTCTATTACTTTTTAAATCGATCTTAGTTGCTATTATTTGCTTGACTATATTAGAATGAGCATTTCTGTCAATAATTTCAATCCAATTATCTATATCTTTTAAAGTTTCTCTTCTCGTGGTGTCAAACAGAATAAACGCTGCTGATGCTCCATTGGCATACGCTGGAAATAATGTGCGATATTTTTCTTCTCCCGCAAAATCCCATATATTTAACTCTAAGGATATATCTTTATGAGCGCCTTTCAAAGTAATGTTTTTTCGTTTGAAATCTACACCAATCGTTGCTTTCATATCCTCTTTGAACACATTATCGCAGAAGCGAGCGATCAACGAAGACTTGCCCACATCTTTAGCACCAGCAATTATAATTTTATACTTTAACAAATTAAAAACGCCTTACTTATACCTATGATAAATAAATTACATGATATTATTAATAGATTTTTATCACATCTCACTTACTCGCACAAATTTAGATTTTTCAAAAATGATTAAATCCTAATTTGCCAACTTACATTTCATAAAAATTGACTTTATAATATAGAAAGAGTTTATTAAAATAGCAGATTTTTAATAATAATAGATTTTGAACAAAATAAATTATAAGGGATATTTACGATGAGCGATTTAATAATCAAAAACGGTTTAGTCTACGATCCTTTAAACAAACTCGACGGCGAGAAAAAAGATATCTTCATTAAAGACGGAATTATCATCGATAAAGTAAACGGTGATGCCAAAGTTATAAACGCTGCAGGAATGATAGTTATGCCTGGAGGCGTAGATATTCATTCTCACATCGCTGGAGCGAAGGTAAACACAGGACGATCACTTAGACCCGATGATAAGCCGCCAGAATATAACGAAATAAAAACCAAGATAACACGATCTGGAACCGGATTTAGCGTCCCAAGTACGTGGTCTACTGGTTATAGATATGCAAAGTTAGGATATACAACAGTGTGTGAGCCGGCAATGCCTATGTTGGAAGCGCGACACACCCACGAAGAGTTTTTAGAAATTCCAATTATAGATAAATTGGCGATGCCCATTTTTGGAAACAATTGGTACGTCCTTGAATTTGTAAGAGACAACGATATCGAAAAGTTAGCTGCGTACGTAAATTGGATTTTAAAGGCTACTAAAGGGTACGCAATTAAAATCGTTAATCCCGGAGGAGTAGAAAACTGGGCTTGGGGTAAAAATTGTGATAATGTAGACACACCCGTCTTACATTGGGACGTCACTCCCAGACAAATTGTTGAAAGTTTGGCAAAAGCAAACGAGTTATTAAAATTACCTCATTCTATTCATGTCCATTGTAATAATTTAGGACACCCTGGAAATTACAAGCACTCAATTGAAACATTCAAGATTTGCGAAAAAATTAAACCAGCAGGCGACAGAAATAGTTCGTTCCATGTTACCCACTGCCAATTCAACGCATATGCGGGTACCAACTGGGGAGATATAAACTCAGGAGCCGCTGAGATCGCCGATTATGTTAACTCACACAAACACATGACTTTAGATAGTGGGCAAGTAGTTTTCACAAAATACGCAACCACAACTATGACCGGGGATGGTCCGTGGGAATTTGCTCTCCATCACCTTGGTGGAATGTCAGCATGGGGCTCTAAGCCGGGAATTAAATGGGTTAACGGTCAAGTAGAGGCTGAATCGGGATCAGGAGTTGTACCTTACTTCTTCTCACCAAAGATTGGCGTTAACGCCATCCAATGGGCAATTGCTCTCGAATTAATGCTCTTGATTAAAAATCCTTGGCAACTCAGCCACACAACAGACCATCCTAATGGAGCACCATTTACTACATACCCTATTGTATTCAAATGGTTAATGGATAGCAAATCTCGAGAAGATATGTTAGAAAACGTAGTTTCAAAGAAAGCCAGTACAGCAACATCGCTTCCAGACTTAGACCGAGAATATACATTAAGCGAACTATGCATTGTCACGAGAGCAGGAAATGCTAAGACCTTAGGATTGAAAGATAGAGGCCATCTTGGTGTCGGAGCGTTAGGCGATGTAGCAATATATAATTTAGATCCTAAGACAATGGATGGGAAAGCAATCGAGAAAGCGTTTTCAAGTGCTGCTTACACCATAAAGGATGGGAAAATAGTGGTTAAAGACGGTGAAATAACAGCTACAACTTCAGGAACATTACTCCGTGCGGAGGGTAAAGTTAAAGACCATGTTCACGAGGAAATGATGGAAGAAGTAAAAGCACACTGGCGCGACCATTACAGCATCAATTTTAACAATTA
>JAGXNZ010000135.1 GCA_019894655.1 Promethearchaeota archaeon
ATTTAAGGTAGGAACAATTATCGTAGCAACGGGGTGGGATATTTACGAACCATACGGAGAGTATGGATACGGAAAGTTTGAAAATGTCATTACTCAACCCCAACTTGAAAGAATTCTAGCTCCAAATGGACCTTTAGAAGGAAATGTTCACAGAATTTCAGACACTAAAGAACCCGAAGAAATTGTGTTTATTCAATGCGTAGGGAGTC
Organism: Promethearchaeota archaeon; assembly: GCA_019894655.1. Next base: position 210 of record JAGXNZ010000135.1, read on the forward strand.
GAGACACAGAAAGACCTTATTGTAGCGGCGTTTGTTGCATGTTAGCTCTTAAAAACGGAAAGTTGCTTAAAGAAGAATTCCCTAACGCTAACATTACTATATGCTATATTGACATGAGAACGAACGAAAAAGGATTCGAAGAATATTATCAGAGAGCCAAAGAATCTGATATAAGGATGATTCGGGGAAAAGTAGGTGAATTTTCTGAAGACCCAGAGACTAAAAATGTAAACATTAGAGTATATTCGTCTCTGACGGATGAAATCATAAAAATTAGCGCAGATTTAGTAGTCCTATCTACTGCTGCATTACCTTCAAAGGGTACCGAGCAGATTTCAAGAATTTTAAACTTAGATGCAGATAAAAATGGATTTTTAACTGAATCTCACTTTGGATTAATGCCACAGGAAACTAAAACAAAAGGAATTTTCATTGCTGGGTTTGCCCAGGGTCCAAAGGACATCGCTTATTCAGTATCTCAAGCTAGAGCTGCCTCGAGTAAAGTGGCTGAGTTAACCGCTCCAGGAGATGTAGAAATCGAACTAATAATTGCTGAAGTGTCTAACGATCTTTGCATTACATGTAGAAGATGCGAAAAAGCTTGTCCAAAGAACGCAATAACGGTTAACGATGAAGAAGGGGCAATAGTTGACGAAATAAACTGCAATGGATGCGGGATTTGCGCTACTTGTTGTCCAACTAACGCGATAGATATTAGATACTTTAGAGATTATCAGTTATTTACTGAAATTGACGGAATATTAGAGGGAGGTTAAAACAAATGGAAGACGATTTTAAAATCCTATTATTTGCTTGTTTAAAGTGAGGATATTCTGCTGCGGATTTAGCTGGTGTTTCTCGGATGAAATACACGGCATCAGTCAAAATTATAAAAGTTAGGTGTACGGGAAGAGTTGACGTAAAGCACATCTTATATGGGATAAAAGCTGGGGCTGACGGTGTTATGGTCGTTGGATGAAGACCAAATGAATGCGAATTCAAACAAGGTAATTTTACTGCTCAAAGGCATGTTGATTTGGCCAATAGGATATTGGATTCTAGGGGTTATGGAAACCAAAGAATTAACATGTACTGGTTAAGCGGAGCAGAAGCGAATAAACTAGTTAAAAGCGTCGAAGATGCTTACGAAAAGATAAAACGTTCTGGACCCAATCCGATAAAGCTCATGGATGTTAAAAAAGCAAAGCAAAAAGTAACCACTCCTGTAGAATGATTCCTATAAATAAATTGTAGTTATAGGATGACTTACCTTGCGAAGGAAAAGGAGTTGAATAAGATTTTTATTAATGAATAAAATTCATTGTAAAAAAAGAGGTAATTGAACGAAGTATGGTTCAAGTTGTAAATAGCAATTCATTTAAAGGAATTTCTCCCATAGATTTAATGGAAGCTACATATCAAGCTTCAGGAAACTTTCAAGTAAGAGCTTTTTTTGAAGCTAAAGACGAAATTTTGAAAACTGGTAAATTTTCTGAAAGTGAGTTTTACAGAATCCTAGATGCAATGGTGGATGCTGAAACAGAGCGAAAACTAGTTTTAGAGAGACTTAAGGATAAGGATCCACTATTCTTAGAAGAAATTGTTAAGGAAATCAAAGATTTTCCAGCTGATAATATTATCAGAGATGTGATCTACCTAAAGGAGCAAGGATATGTAAAGGAACATGTAGAAACCAAAACAAAAATGGTTGTTAAAAAAATTAAAGGAGAGGAAAAAGAAGTAGAAGTTAAAGAATATTTTTATAGATATCAAGTAAAAGAATTACCTATTGAACAATTTTTTGAACCAGTCTCTATCGTTTTTAAAGCTGGCGTTTGCTGTCAATGTGGGTGGTGTTCAGCAATATGCCCCGTAAATGCGATTGAAGTAACCGCAGATACGCTTGACATCGACAACGATACTTGTATGAAATGTGGTTTGTGTTTTTCAGTTTGTCCTAGATCATTTTCAATTGATCAGGCATATAAAAGTATTAAAAAATTAGATAAATCTTTGAACTGGTCAGATAAAATTGGAGCTTATGTAAATACATACACTGCTTCTACGACTATAGATGAAATTAAGGAAGTTCGTCAAGATGGAGGTGTAGTCACTTCTATATTAGAATTCCTCTTAGAAAAGAAAGTTGTCGATGCAATTATAGCTGTGCAACACTCTAAAGATATTTGGAAACCTGAGCCTGTTATAGTAGATGATGTTAAAGATCTCTATAATACGGGAGGAACAAAATATGCGAATTCTCCTTCCTTGAAAATTATTGATAAAGCAAAAAATTATGAGAATATAGCCTTAGTGGGTGTTCCCTGTATGATGAAAGCAATTGAGAAAGGCACCTTATTTCCAAGTGGGTTGCCTTTTTTCAAAAATATAAAATATAAAATAGGCCTTTTCTGTATGGAGTCATTCCCGTATACAGACTTAATAAAATTGGTAGAGGATAAATTTGATAAAAAAATTAACGAATTAACAAAAATGAACATAGACAAAGGTAAATTTATAATTAATTTAACTTCGGGAGAAGAATTGAATGTTGATCTGAAAGAAGTCCAATCGTATGCTAGAGATAATTGTCACTTCTGTGAAGATTTAACTTCTGATTATGCTGATATATCCGTTGGGTCAATTGGTTCGCAAGCAGGGTTTTCATCAGTAATAACTAGAACAAAAGAAGGTGAAAAGTTATTTAATGATGTTGTTAAAGCTGGTTTAATAGAAACAAAAAGTTTAAAAGAAGTTAAACCAGGTCAGGGATTACTCGAAAGAATAGCAGGAACAAAAAGAAAAAAATGTAAACCAATTGATTTAAAACAAAACAAGATAGAGAGTTAATTTAAACTTATGAGTTCAAAAACATTTCAAGATTTAATTGAGGAAGTCCACAATCGAGGTATTTGCGAAGAATGTGGAGGTTGTGTATCTTTTTGCAACGCAGCGGAATACGAAGTTATTGGATTTAAAGATCCTCATTTGCCTCCGGAATATATTCATAAGGATAAATGTCTTGAATGTGGTATTTGTTATTATATATGTCCCCAAACCCATATTTTAGATGATGATCTCAATAAAACTTACAAATTTTCTGATTATTCTTCCATGCCGATAGGGTATTATGAAGATATATATTCTTGCCAGGCAACAGAAAAAGCTTTTTTAGACAATGGAACTGATGGGGGCGTAGTTAATTCAATAATTAATTATATGATTGAAAAAAAAATAATTGATGGTGCAATTGTTTCTAAGACTGATGCCCCTTTTTTAAGGGAAGCAACTTTTGCTGATAGCAAGTATGTTTTATTAAAAGCATCTGGAGCAAAGTTAGATATTACATCACAATTAGATGAAATCCAGAAGTTTTCTACATATACAAGTTCAATTTCTGAATTAAATCATTATAAATTCAAAAAGTTAGCTGTAGTAGGCACTCCTTGTCAACTTTATACAATTAGATGTATGGAAGACTTAGGAGTTACTCCGTCTGAAAATGTCGAAATTTGTCTCGGATTATTTTGCTACGAAAACTTTTTCTTTGAAAAATCGCAGATAGAAAAGTTTGAAAAGGATTTTAACATCAAATTTTCTGATATTGAAAAAATTAATATTAAAGAAGACGTTATTTTACAATTAAGAGATGATGGAAATGGGGAAAAAATCATCCATATTCCATTTAATCATCTAAAGAATTATATGCGTCCAGCTTGTAACGCTTGTAATGATTTTACCAATATTTATGCGGATATATCATTTGGGGGTTTAGGCTCGTCTGATAAATACACTACTGTTATTCCACGAACAGAAAAAGGTAATAAGATATTTTCTCAAATTATTGAAAGTGGAATTATCAGTTGTTCAGATTTAGATGCGAATAAAAAAAATAAAATGATTGAGTTGATATCTCAATTTTCTCAATCTAAAATCAAGCGTAAGGAAGATTTTATGAATAATTTAATCTAGTGAGGAGTGTACAATAACAGAAACAAAAAAAGAAGCTGAAAGAAAGAAGCTATTTGGAGATACTTTAGAATATTTAGATAAAATTTATGAACCCAAATTAAGAAATCTTTTAAAAAGATGCTACCAATGCGGTCGTTGTAGCGGGGTCTGTCAATTAAGTAAAGTACAGATATATACTCCAAGTAAAATAATTCAATTAATTTTAGAGGGTTTTGAAGATAAGGTATTGGAGAGCGAAGTATTATGGGATTGTTTAACCTGTAATCAGTGTCTCAAAGATTGTCCTGAAAATATTAACTTTGCTGATTTGGTGAGAATGGCTAGATATAAAATGAGGCATACAACAAATCAAAATGTTGAACAGTTAATAGCACATAAAGGAGTTTACACAACGATTTCGGAAATAATGAGTAGGCCATATATAAATCCCGATAGATCTCTCGATTGGGTTCCTAAGGACTGCCTTATATCAGACAAAGGTAATATATTATATTATGTTGGTTGCTTACCTTTTTTTAATTACGAACACGATAATTTAGACTCTATCGCTATTAGTACATTACAGATTTTAAGTAAAATCGAAAAAGAACCTATAGTTGTTTTCAAAGAGGAAGTTTGTTGCGGGCACGATCTTTACTGGGGTCAAGGGAAATTGAAAACCTTTATTAAACTAGCAAAGAAAAATATCGAGATGTTTGAGAATGCTGGAGTCTCCACTATTGTGACTGCTTGTGCTGAATGTTATAGAACTCTTAAAATTGATTATCCAGAAATCTTTGAAGACTTTAGCGATAAATTTGAAGTAAAGCATATTATCGAGTATATTTATGAAATGTGGAAAGATGGTAAAATTGAATTTATAAGTAGTGGCGAGCTTGACGAAGAAATATCATTTACCTTTCACGACCCTTGCAGATTGAGCAGGTTTCTACCTAAAGAAAATAACATCACTGAAAAGGTTAGAGAAATATTCAAGGAATTCGAAAAATTAAACTACAAATTTAATGAGATGGCACACA